>JAIROD010000576.1 GCA_031257725.1 Planctomycetaceae bacterium
CATTCGGAGGAAACGACTGAATAGTTAAAAAAAAATATTTCACTGATATATTACTATATTTTTTAGTTCAACCCCTAAAGGGTTGTTGGTTGTAATAAATCAACCGCAAAATGTAAAACCTCCAATTGAGTGAATAGATACGACTGTTACAGTATAATGAGTATCATTACCTTTTGAAGTAGCGGTCTGTGATCCACATTCCGAACTCCCCCCTTACTTTCATGTTTCAAAAAACAAGGTGTTAATATGTTAAAAAATATTATTTTTAGATTCTGTTTCCTGATTTATCCTTTATTCATTTTTATTTTGTTGACGGTTCAAACGGTTTTTGCACAATCCGGTTCGTTGGGGGGGGCAACGGCGTTAACTCATCCTGACGGCAGACCGTTGAAAATGGCGGAAGCGTCGTTGACGTGGGAATCGGCTCCGCGACAAAAAGTGTACAAAGAACAGGATATTATTCATGTACACTATAAAGACCAGTGGAGTTACAATAATGCTGCTAATAATCAGCGGAAAAAGAGTATCAAATCCAGTGCGAAACTTAGCGGTTGGTTTAAGTGGCCTGACCTTTTTTCTATGCCGGTGAAATCAGACGATGCATTGCCGGAGATTGGCGGCGAACTCGATCATAAAACACAAAGTCAAGGAAATTTGTCACGAAAAGAAACTTTGGATTTCCATATTTCCTGCCAAGTTACATCAGTTATGGAGAATGGAAATTTGTTTATTGAAGGGACATTTTCGTCCAATATTGGCGAGGAAGGCAAGATAATGTATCTCTGCGGTTATGTCCGCCCCGAAGACATCGGACCAGGTAACACGATTGAAAGTAACAAGATTGCTGAACGTTTTTACAAGGAAATTCCGAGCGGCAGTTCCTACGATGCTGTCCGCCGCACTTGGGGAGCAAGAATGATCGAACAATGGAAACCGCTTTAATTTAGTTAATAGTTAATAGTTGCGCAAGCGATTAACTTTCCTAATTCGCTAACCCACTAACCCCTCATATCCCCCTCATGAAAAATTTACGATTGATACAAACGGTGGTATTCACAATTTTCTGTTCACTATTGACGGTTCAATTATTTGCCGCGCCGCTTCGGATAGAAAATGTAACGCGGTTGAAGGGACAGGAACCGACAACAATTCGCGGTTACGGAATCGTCAGCGGTCTCAATAGTACGGGTGATGATCCCAAAGCCTATGACCAAACCGCCCGCACCATTCTAAGGATGTTTGAACTTTCCGGAATGCCCAACAGCACCCTCAAAACCATTGGCGTTTCGAAAAATAACGCTTTGGTCGAAGTGACGGCAACAATTCCCGCAACAGGCGGACGTGACGGAGATTTATTAGATTGTACAGTGGTTTCGGTTGGCAATGCTAAAAGTATCGAAAACGGCGTTCTTTCCGTAACAATGTTGACTTCGTTGTTACCGCAAAATCTCGAAGCGGAAGTTCTCGGTACTGCGTGGGGAAAAGTTACGATAGAAAAAAACAGTGCGCCCAATGTCGGTAAAATTAAGCGCGGTTGCCGGCTCACTTCCGATAGTTTTATCAATCCCTATATTAAAGACGGAAATATAACTCTTGTGATTAAGCAGGAATATTCTGATCCGCGTATGGCTATTTATGTTGCTCATGCTGTTAATGATTTTTGGAACGATTATATGCCGGATCCAGAAAAAAACAACACTGCCTACCAACAGCACAAAGATGAAATTGCAAGAGCAATTGATTCCCATTTTGTTATTGTCAAACTTCCCAAAAACTATTTCAGTTATCCATTACGATTTATCGCTGAATTGATGAATGCCGAGATTAGAGTTACGGATCCATTGATGCCGCGGGTGGTGATTAATGAGCGGGTTGGTATTATTTCCATTGACGAAGGAGTGGAGGTGAAACCGACAGTGGTAACACACAAAAATATTGTCGCAGAAATTCGTCCGCCGGTTCCGCCGGGAGAACAGGAAGAAAATCCGCAACAGTTTGTTGATATTGATACAGATATTAAATACCGTCAAATGCAAGGCGAAGCGGTAACAAATCAGAAATTAAAGGCTTTACAGGCATCGCTTGATGCGGTTCGTGTTACGCCGCAGGATATGATTGAAATTATCAAAATTCTCGAACAACAAGGAGCTTTACTCGGCGATGTACACTATATTGAGTAGCGAATAGTTAATAATGCCGCACACGGAATTTTTTTTACCGTTGCGGCAATAATTATAATTCCGCTTGTGATACTATCCACTATCAACTATTAACTAAAAAAAACATGGTTTCTTCTATATTGAATATTTCCGGTATTTCATCGGCTTATGAAGTCCAATCGGCGTTGGGGTCAACACCGAAGACACCGCCGATACTTCAGGCAAAAACATTGCCCGACGTTTATGAACGTTCAGACGGTAGTGAAGTAGTTCGTCACGATATTCGTCATAAATTATTGAACGTTAATAATGAAACGCCGATCTCGGATGAGGAAAAGCGTTTCCGTGACGTGTTACACCAATTTGTCGGTCAGACTCTGTTTGGTCAAATGCTTAAATCGATGCGGGCGACACAAGAAAAGAATCCCTATTTTCACGGTGGACGTGCCGAAGAAATTTTTCAAAGTCAACTTGATATGGTTCTGACCGAAAAAATGACTCAGGCAACTTCAAAAA
>JAIROD010000605.1 GCA_031257725.1 Planctomycetaceae bacterium
CTCTTGACGAGTTTAAGAAAAAGTATCAACATGATGCGTTTTGCAAGAATAAGTTGAAGGATGTTAAGACGGCTCAGAAATTTTTACGTTTTTTCCTCAAGCCTGAAATTCAGGAGTTGTTGGACATTGATCAATTACAAATTGAGTCGGAATCGTTAATTGATGAACATCTCAAACGCTCCTATATTGACGTTATTTATCGTGTTCCACTCAGAGAAGGCGGCGGAACGCTTGTCGTGTTCATCCTGATTGAGCTTAAAACCGATAATGATCGTTGGACAATTTTTCAGGTTCTCCTGTACATTGTTCGTCTTTGGAAGCGTGAATGGCAAGCGGCGGATAAAGCGGGTCAACTCAATACGTTTCTGCTTCCAATGGTCATTCCGATTATTTTTCATCACGGCGATCATCCTTTCACCGCCCCCGACGAATTAATCGCTTTGGTTCAGACGATTGTCGGTTTGGAACCGTACACGTTAAACATGAAATCCTTTCTGCTTGATGTTGCCGCCCTTGAGCAAAAAGATTTTCCCGACGACCTTGAATTGTCTATTCTTTTTATGGTGTTGCAAGCGGTTTTTAGCAAAGATGTTGCTGACCGTCTCATGGCAATTTATCATAAATTGCGTCCAACGTTACACTTAAAAGAATCCCAACAAGAATGGCGTGATGCGTTATACTATGCAACCACCAGTGCCAAATATTTTAAATCTCAGGATTTTATTAACCTCATTCAACAAACCGAACAAGAAGGAGTTATTACCATGTCCACTTCACTTATTGATGAATTACTTGCCGAACGCGAAGCGAAAATCACGGAATATTTCACCGAACGCGAAGCAAAAAGTAAAGCAGAAAGTAAAGCAGAAAGTAAAGCCGAGATGATTATCCGTATTCTATCGCATCGTCTGGAATTACCTTCGCGAGCACTTCAGGACAAAATCACTTCCATCCGCAATTTAGAAAAGCTGGATGAGTTAGCCGATTTTGCGCTGACTTGTATTTCATTAGACGAGTTTGCGACGGCATTAAAATGAAAATTGTTGAATTTCATTCAATAAACAGAACAAGAATAGAGTTAGGGATCGTTTGTTGTATGGAGGCAACCCTGCTTGAGGTCATCCGCCCCAAAATAACAAATGCTCCCTTTTTAAACAGTATTGATCATAATTATTTGTCCCAGATGTCGCTATAAAGTAAAAATAACGTGTTTTATGAATGGATATTAGGGACAAATGATTATGTGCAATAACTCCTGAACCAATTGACCAAATTAATAAAACAAATAAGGTCTCTATGAATTTGAGAAGAATTATAAAATTTACCGCTTTTGGTATTTCCACGATTCTTTTTAAAAGAAAAAAGGCGATATTGGGAACCATCATTGTTACGGATGCTTGTAATTTAACATGTAAACATTGCGCTGTCAATAATATTGTATCGATTATGTATCCCTATGAACAAATACGAAAAGAAATGAAAATGTTATTCCGGCAAGGGATACGTATTTTATTTTTTTGCGGCGGGGAAACATTTTTATGGCATGACAACAGTAAAACAGTGAGAGATTTGGTCATTGAGGCTAAAAGAATCGGATTTGATATTGTCAATATAGTTACAAACGGAACATTTCCTATTGATTTGCCGGAAGCGGATATTATTTTATTAAGTCTTGACGGCAATGAAAGACATCATAATGAAATACGGGGAAACACCTATTTTCAAATAATGGAAAATATTCATCATGCTACTGCACAAAATATCATTTTATATATGGCACTAAACAAAATTAACCAAAATGATATACAGGATGTTTGTAACACGGCAAAAAATGAACAAAATATAAAAGCAGTTTCATTCAATTTCCATACGCCCTATCAAGGAACAGAAGCATTGTTTTTGACCGCCGAAGAGAAACAAAAATGTTGTAATGTAATTGCTCAATTAATCGATAAACAATATCCGGTATTTAATCTAAAATCCGCATTTCCCTATATGATAAATAACACATTCAAAACTCCATGTTACCAATGTGTTGTTGTAGAAAACGGGAAAAAATATATTTGCGGACGATGTATCAATGAGCGGGATTTGTGCGAAAAATGCGGTTACTTTTTTGTTGCCGAATATTCATTGGTATTTGACGGAAATATAAAAGTAATTATTGAAATGCTGACAACATATCTGCGATTTATCTAGGAAAATACGATGATTTCAACATCATTATTGCGAATATTTTTAACCGGATCATTCAGACCTTTTGTTTTTGGGAATATTCCTACAAAATCGCTTGACTATCAAAATGAAAAGCAACTTGGATTGTATATCCACATTCCTTTTTGTTTGTCTCTTTGCTCCTTTTGTCCCTATTGCAAGGTTATTTATAACAAAAATACCGCTATTGAATATAAAGAAGCGTTGTTAAGGGAAATAGATTTAGTCGGTTCGGAATTAACTGAAAAGAAGGAAGTAACCAGCCTGTATTTCGGAGGCGGAACGCCCTCGCTTATGATAGATGATTTATTCGATATTGTAACCGTATTACAAAAATATTTCCGTATAAAAAACGGGATAGGTATTGAACTACATCCCAATGATGTTAGTGATAAGAATTTAACATTGTTGAAGAATGCCGGTGTAAATATGATCAGTATTGGCGTTCAATCTTTTGACAGGAACTGTCTCTCCTTGATTGGCAGGGCGTACGATGACTTTAGTAAGAAAATACGGATTGCCGAACAGTATGAATTTGATGTCATTGATGTAGATTTAATTTTTGCGTTGCCGGGGCAAACGGAAGAAATTCTCTTATCTGATATTGAAACAGCATTTTCCTCAGGAGCAACACAAATTTCAACATACCCATTTATTGATTTTACTTTTTCGAACAACAAATATAAACCGTTGTCTGAAAAATATAAAAAACGGTTGCTTGAAGTAATTAACCGATATTGTATTGCGACCGATAAAGAGCGGACGTCTGTTTGGACATTTACTCTTAAAAATACACAACAATATTCATCCGTAACAAGAGATAATTTTTTAGGTTTTGGCGTTTCGGCGACGACATTGTTACATAAACAATTCAAAATAAATACATTTTCGATAAAAGCGTATATTGAAAGGATAAAAATGAATAGATTGCCCACTTCATTGACTTTACATTTTTCATTTCGGCAAAGAATTGTGTATTACCTGTTTTGGCGTTTCTATGGAACAAAAATCAATAAGATACAATTCAGAAATTTTTTTGGAATAGATTTGTACAAAATATATCCTTTTGAATTGTTTTTAGGAAAAATAGTGGGACTCATAAAAGAAGACGAAACGAATTATTTTCTAACTGAAAAAGGTATCTATTATTATCACCTTATTGAGCAAAAATATACCAACGCCTATATTGATAAAATGTGGAATATTTCACGTAACGTCGATTTTCCGGAGAAAATAGTTTTACGATAATTTATCGTAACAAAATATTGGTTTTCTACCAATATGTCATCCCTAGCGGGACGGAATTTTTTTGATCGTTAACGAATGAGGTTTATCCCGTCTTGATACAAACGCGGGGTGAACCCCGCCGTTAACAATCGCAGAGCAAACCCCGCCGAGAACAATGGCTAATAATTTTGTTATGCCGTTTTCTACCAACATGTCATCTCTTAGCGGGACGGAATTTTTTGCGGCGGTTCCAAGATAGTTACGATATTAGAATCGGAATTAGAATTTGGTTGGTCTAAAAGGGTTGGTTTTTTTGTTGATTCGGGCGGAATCGCAAACGTCGGACTCTCTACTATTTCCTGTTGTTCTTTGGTCAATGAAGATTCCAGAATTGTAATTTTGAACGTCAGCTCTCCGACCATAAATTTGTCACCGTTGGAGAGCGAGGTTGTACCTTCAATATACCCGCCTTTGTAGATTGTTCCATTCAAAGAGCTGTTGTCGCGAAGATAAAGAGTTCCTTCTTTTTCGAATAACTCACAGTGTTTTCGGCTCATCACCGGATGAGCCACCGATAGATTTGCTTCCTTACTTCGACCAATCATACAAGGCGTTGTAACTTGTTTACTTCCTTTAGGAACTCCGCCGACAGAAATTGAAATATCGAGTTTCATGGTTTTTGAAAAATGACGTTATTGGTGATTCACCATCATTGAGGTCGAGGAATTGAAGTTGGGATAACTGAGGTCGAGGAATTTTTGAACCGTGTTAGTATATCCAAACAACAATTTCCTGTAAACGACCGCTTTCCACAATCCGACACAAACCCACTATGTTATTCTATACTGTCAACGGCATGATATTGGTTGTTTTTGTTTGATTCAACAGGTAGGCAACCTTTCGCCGAAAGGTTGCGTTGCCGATAAGCAACAGTGAATCAGATTCGATTGGGCAATTTGTGTTTCTGACTGGTTTGGAAATTGATTGCTGGCGGGAAACAGGGGCAAGTCGGCTATCGCCGACGCAACCTTTCGGCGAAAGGTTGCCTACCTTTTGATACACGATCCTGGGGAAGTTTGCAAATAAAACAACCAATTTCTACCCGTTGACAGTATAGCATGGAACAAAACACTTGCAATTATTAATAATCCCAATCAACCAAAGTAAAATAGTAAAGAAACACGTATGACCCGTAGAATCCGTTGAATCCTTTTTTTTGGAAAAATTGGAAAAATCGTTGCGGTTCCTTCATTTTTCGGTCGATTAAAGAGAATGCAATTATATCGCTTCTTTTAAACACCGGAACAAAGCAACAATCCCGTCAACAGGATCACCCGATTAACTCCTCACATCGAAACTCGGAACATGTTAAGTTAATATCTCCGCGTCATTTTCGGAGAAAACAACGAAAACGAATATGAGTAACCAATATCATTTTGAACATGAATCATCGTTGCGTGAATCACCTGCGGATCAGGCGGTCAGAATCTTCAGCCGCGACTGGGAAACAACGAATGATCAAATTGATTTTTTTTCCGATCCGTTGGAAGGAAAAATTATTGCCCAAATGCCGGATCTCGGTGAATGCCGAACAATTTCGGAAGCGAGGCAATCATACCAACAACAATCAGGAAAGTGGTTAAACCGTATCTATTCCGGTTTGACTTTAATTTCGTATTTTCCAAAATATCTCCGCCAGGTTTTACCGAATGTAAAACTCCGGAAGTCGCCGTTTTCGTTCATGAGGCAACAGAAATTTTATCGCAATTTAATTGTTCTTTGCCTTGTTGTTCTCATTATTGGCGGAGGTATTTTGATTTATAACACCAACAAGAAAGAACGGAAGGAAACCGCGCGTCGGGTTCCTGATCAAAATACGGTTCAAAATGTTAAATCACCGGAATCAGCATCGACTCCGGCTGAAAATCCAACAACTCCACCCGCAACTCCGTCCACCACTCCACCCGTAACTCCGTCCCCCCAAAAAACGGTAACGCCAACTGTAGAAAAATCGGCAACTTCATCCGCCGAAAAACCGGCAATATCTTCTGTAGAAAAACCGGCGGCTGCTCCAATTATAACTGTTGCCGTGATCAGCCCTAAAGTTTCTGAAACAAAGAAAAAGGATCGGAACAATGTTAATTCGCCTTGGGAACGTTCTGCGACAGACAATTACTCACCTTGGCCGATGGATACTCAGAGTCGTTTGGAAGCGGCGGCGACATCGGAAGCGGCTGGAGTTTCCGCGACTTCCGTGAATCAGCCGGTTCCGTCTGCGCCCGCTCCGCCCGTTCCATTGACTCCGATGACACATCTTGTTCCCAATCGACCGGAAATTCCCGAAAATGCGGCAGTCAATAATAATATTGTTAATCCTGTTAATAATACAGTTCCTGTTACTGAAAGCACCGTTTCCGTCGTTCCTAACGTTAATCCGGCTGTTGTCAATAACACGATTCCGCTTGTTAATAATATTGATCCTCTTGCTAATAATACCGTTGCTAATAATATTTCGAATAATACGGTTACTCAATCGGGATTACCGCAATTGCCTAATGCTAATGGGGTGGTAACGGTTTATTCGCAACACAATGTTCCGTCGCCTTATGATTATCGGGCAACAACTTATGAACGTACAAATATTCCTTCGGTTCCGGCGGCGGTACCGCCGACATTGCCGACCCAACCGGTACCGCCGACGCAACTGATGCCGCCGGTTTACACGCCGCAAACTTATAACGGACAACCGGTTCATGACCAACAGTTACAAAATCAATTGGGACAATATCAGCAACAATATCAACAACCAAATCAGCAACAAATTGTTCTTCCGTCCTATCAGGGAACGCCGACAGTTAATGCCGTACCGACCGCTGATAACATAACGATACCGGTTCCGATGTATGGAGTTGCGCCTCAACCGCAACCGGTACCGATGACGGGAACAGCACCGATTCCGATACAACCGGTTGCTCCGATTCATGGAACGGCTTCGTTACCGATTCCGCAGGAAATCATTACGCCGCCAACAGTTCATACCGGAATGGTTACGCCGCCGGCAGGAACAATGCCGATGTCACAGCCAATTCCCACACAAGTTATTGCGTCCGCTCCTCCAACTTATTATTCCCAGCCGCCGGTCTATTCTTATCCTGTTCATCCGGCTAATGCCAATGTCCCTAGTTCACCGTCCTACTATCCTCCGGCGGTTGCGGTTCCGTATTATCAGCAAGGAAATACGAATACTTCCGTTCCTCATCGATGGTTGTATTGAAATATTACAAAAAAAGTCAAAACGTTATTGATAATATTTGAGTGGGAACAAAACGGGTTCCTTTCAATCTGACTCCTTTCACGTTACAGGTTCTCAATATGTCTGTTACACCAGAACCGATTAGCCGGAAAGATGAAAGGCAATCGGATTCGATTAATTCCAATAATATCCCAACACCGGAAGAATCGTTTTTGTTACCATCCGTTCTTCGGGGGGCGGCTTATATTTCGTCAGGAGGAAGAGTTTACCGCCTTTTTTCTGATAGCGATGAAATTTCATTCCCGATGGCGTCGTTTGAAAAAACGCTTCAATTTGATCCGTTACCGGAAATACCGTCGATTGATGATTTCGTTTCACCATCGCCGTTGGAAGATATTGTTTCACCATTGGAGGATATTTCGGAATCGTTGATTCGTTTGTTGTCGGTTTCTTCGGCGGAAACGGTTAAGAATTTTTCGGCGTTGCCGTCAATCTTACAGTTAAAACAGCAACCTCCCACTTTATCCATTACAGAATCAATTACCCAAAATCATCCTCAGGAAAACCATTCGCAAGAACATTCCGTACCAAAAAATCTGCCGTCAAAAGAAAAAACGGAGTTTCCGACCGGAAGTTACAAGATTTTTTCCGAAACGGAACAAGATGAACAAATCAATGCGCCTCCGCGAACACCGCTTTACCAATTAACTCGGAAAAATCCCGTACTCAAATTATTTGAAGCCTTTCCGGAATGGAGTGTTTCGCCTGATGTTTCCTCAACGGAAATTCCGGTAATGTCAAATTCGCTTGCATCAAAATTGCCGGTGTTACCAAAAACGGAATCGGCAATAACGCCCATCATCCGCATCATTCGCCTGGAAATTCCTTACCGACCTCGTAAATCGAAACGTTGTTTTTATCGATTACCGTTACGACGTTGGGAGAAAATTCAAAATTCCCCGCCGACAGAACAAGATATTGCAACAAAACAAGATATTATATCAAAACAAGATATTGTATCAAAACAAGATAATACGTCAAAATCAGTGGTTGATATTCCGGTTAGTTCTGCCGATGAAAAAATTGATTGGTTTATTCCGCAGGTTCACGCTGAATTGACAATTCCATCGGAAACAAAATTATCGTCATCGGAAACAAAATTATCGTCATCAGAAACAAAATTACATTTGTTGGAAACAAAATTATCTTCGTTGGAAACAAAACCGTCATTTCCGGAACCGTCGCCGCCGGAGTCGTCATTGCCGGAGTCGTCAACAATGGAGTTGGAGAACAGGTCGGACACATTACCATTTCCGTTGCGTGAACCGTTACCGGCGGGATTGGGTCATGCGGATCATGTTGACAACAAAAATGGGGCATGGCGGTTACTTTGGCAATCACATTGGCCTGAACATCTTAAATCGTTGGAGTTGGCGGCTTCGGATCAAATTTGTTTTTTGGCGGATCATCTTGAAATTCAAAAGGAGCAGAAGCGTAAAGTTTTCAGTTTCAACAGTGTTCAATCTGGAGACGGCTGTACGACGCTTGCACTTTGTGCCGCGCGGGAATTGGCGGAGCGCGGCTATCGGGTTCTTTTGGCGGATGCACACTGTCAGAATCCTGAATTGCCCCAACTTCTCCATTTGAAAACCAATCCGGATTTTTGTGAAATTATTACACTTATTCCTGATCGGCTTGAACTGTTGCCGTGGAGTGAAACATCAATTGAGATCAATACCAATACGAATACGAATGATCATACTACTCAATCGTTTGCGGAAATTGTCGGATCATTTCGGGATGATTATGATTTTATTTTGCTTGACAACGGCAGTTTAGTGGAATGTCCGTTGAGCGAGCATGTGTTACTTTGGCGCGAGATGAGTTCTGACGGCGTTCTTTTGGTTCTTAATATGAAGAATCCGGCTCCGCTGAGTGTTCGGGCAATCGCTCAACGTCTTCTCCAAAATCAGATCAATCTACTTGGCATTGTAGAAAATTACGTCTGAATTCTACGGGTTATTTCAGAATTTTGATT
>JAIROD010000632.1 GCA_031257725.1 Planctomycetaceae bacterium
GAGTGTTTTTGATTGACCTCGTTGGCTACCAAGATGTTGTCCCTACGGGACAAAAAAAGGAACATTCACCGCCGCTGAATAGTTACGATAAATAATATGATCGCTACTGAATAGTTACATTTTCTTAATTTTCTTAATCATAGTCTTCATTCAATCATTAAAATCATAGTTCAGTCACCATGTTCCACTCTCAATGATCTACTGCCCTTTCAGGGCGTTGATCGTGTTGACCGTTACCCGCCGCGTTGCGGCGGGCTGGCTTGTGTTGCCCTTTCAGGGCGAAAGAAAGAATGAGCGTTACCATTGACCGTCACACACGGTTACCTACCCCAAATCGACCTAATTTAACAACCAACCGGTGAACACTAGAAAACATTGTGGTTCAAAAACGAAATTTTAGAGGTTCCCAATTTATCATTTATTGTTTATTGCTGATAGGGATAGAGATCATGTTGGGAACGCCGTCGCCAAGTGTCGAGAATGGTCATGGTTCGGTACAGTAAAGACGATGCACGCTCTTTGGTGTCCGATTCTGTGTAACAACGTAATTCCGGTGCATTGCCGGACGGTCGCAAGTGAACAATATCCTGATCGCCAAACACCATACGAATTCCATCGGTTTGGTCGATTGTTTGCAATTCACCGAAAGTTGCAAAAATGAGTTGGATCATTTCTTCACCTCCGGAAGCGAGTTCTTCCATTTTACGTTGTGAAAGTTCTGTTGGAAAATTTTGAAGACGATCACTCATAACAACGCGGCGCGGCAGATAATGAACCATTTCCGAAAGCGGCACTCCGGCATCTTTGGCATAGCGAAGAGTTGCGATATGAACAATCGCAGGGTCACGAGTCGGCAAGGGCGATAGAGGACGTTTTGATTCTTCTTCGTCGAACAAAATAGAACCGGCAGTTAAAAAACCGCCGTTTGCTTCATAGCCGACCACTCGCTTATCACCCTGTAACACTGCATGTTGCATTGCTTCGATCACGTAGGGCGATCCGATTTTAGTCCGAACAATTTTTTTGAACCAACCGGAACGTTCTAAGGCGGTGCTGGAACTTACCGGTGTTACCACGCAATCCGCCAGCAGAAAACGCGAAGTCAAAATTCCTGCGATATCGCCGCGAATCCATTCACCGTGTTCATCGAACAACAACGGACGATCACTATCGCCATCAGTGGAGAGAATTGCGTCGAAGGGCGGATTTTCCGAATGACCGGTTGCCCATTTTCGGGCAAGAAACTGATCTTCATCCCGCACCGCTTCCGTGTCAACGGCAATAAATGTTTCACTCCGTCCTAAACGTGTTACCGATGCACCCAATGCTGTGTACAATTCGTACAACAAATCACGCCCAACAGCGGAATGTTCATAAAGCCCGATACGAAAACCTGTTAAAAAACCGGGTGAGAAGGCGTTGAGAAACCGGTCGAGATAACATTGTTTGGCTTTGCCGTTGTCGGTTTCGGATGGAAAATCCGATTCGGCAGGTTTTAACATTCCGTTTGAGTCGAACAGTTCATCCGGAACATTAACTGTTTGGCGTTTGATTTCGGTTTCGTCGTTTTTGAGAATTTCACCGCCGGGTAAATGAAACTTAATACCATTACGGTTTTCAGGAATATGACTTCCGGTTACCATAATTGCCGGAATTTTTTCCGACAACCCGTACAGAGCAACCGTTGGAGTTGGAATGGTTTTACAATCAATTGGTTTTAACCCGAAATGACTAACCGCTTTACGAACAGAACGGGCAATTCGCGGCGAACTTTCTCTAAGATCATAAGCCACTGCAACTCGGTTTATTCCAAAATCATGAGCGGTAACAGCGTATTGTAAAAAACCAAGCGTGTAAGCAAAACAAACGCGGTCACTCATATCAGCCGCAAGCCCTCGCGCCCCGCTGGTTCCAAACTTGACACCGCTACGATTCATTAATTGATCAATTAATATTTTCATTGAAAACGGGTAAAGTAGTATCGTATCGTATCGTAAATTTAATGGTAACTATTCAGTCGTGGTTGTGGGCGTATTGGACAACTCCTTTTAATTAACAGGGGTTGTCCCAAAAAATGGACTGCTCGTCAAATTCAATTCGTCAAACGTAAAATGCACGACTGAACAGATACGAAATTTCTTATTGTCAGTATCGTTTTAACTGTAATGAACGCAGAACATATTTAGTAATGTTGAAAGAGAACTGCTGTTTCCTTCCTGAAAAAGTTTACTCACTTGACAATCGACAACAGGCCCTTTTTCAGGATTAACAAGAATGGTACTGAGTTGGCTGCGTAATTTCCGAACGGGTTCTAAACTTGGACGTTTTAGATCGGCGTGATTTTCAACGACCAGAATGATTTGCCGTTTTCGGCGTTCGGTGAGCATTTGAACGGTTGGGATGGACTGGTGATGTTTTTCCGCAAAGAAAGAATCAACCTGAAACTTTGCTTTTTGAGCATCAACCTGATCGTTTCCTAAACCGTAAATGATGGCTTGATCGCTGAACGGAACGTTGATTAATTCACTGAACGACGTAACGAAACAGGAAAAACCGTTATCGACCACAACCACTTCAACATCAAAAAGAGTTGTTCCTTCCGCGAGATGCAAATCGGCGTTGGTTCCTTTCCGGTGATTGACATATCGAATTGTATTACGAATATCTCTAAACCGATCAGTCCTGATGCCGTTTTTCCCCATGATGTTGAAGAAATCTTCGGTAAAAATAAACGTAAATTTCCGATTCATTCGGGTGATACGTTTAACAAAATCTTCAATGTTGGTAGCCATTGTGAAGGAGCGTACTTGCCGTTGAAACCGAACCGCATTTAGTGCTGCGTTTATAGGTCATATCGAACCGCCGCCGGAATGGGATGCGGCGGTTTGAAACAATGTTATAAAATTAGGTATTGAAATTATTTTTTTTACGTTGCAAATTCGGGTCGTCGTTCTTCGAGTTGCATTTGTAAACGTTCAACAATACTGCTGTGCATTTGGCTCACCCGGCTTTCACTCAAATCGAGTGTCATACCGACTTCCTTCATGGTCATTTCCTCATAATAATAAAGGATAATAATCAGACGTTCATTACGGCTTAGTCCTTTGGTAACCAGCCGCATCAAGTCGGTTTTTTGAATTCTTGTTGTCGGGTCTTCACCTTTTTGATCTTCGACAAGATCAATTTCGCTAATATCTTTGGAACCGTCGGTTTCGAACCATTTTTTATTCAAACTGACGAGATTAACCGCGTTAGCGTCGAACATCATCCGTTCTAATTCGGCAGCGGAAAGATTTAATTCGTGTGCTAATTCATCATGGGTCGGCTGACGACCGAGTTTATCGGAGAGTTTTTTGCTTGCTTCCATGAGTTTTCTGGCACGGGAACGTACCAGACGCGGAACCCAATCCATATTGCGTAATTCATCGAGCATTGCCCCGCGAATACGTGGAACGCAATAAGTTTCAAATTTAACGCCGCGGCTTAAATCGAAAGCGTCAATTGCGTCCATCAAACCAAAGATTCCCGCTGAAATCAGATCATCTAATTCTACTTCGTCAGGAAGACGTGAACCAACACGTTCACCATGATATTTCACCAACGGCATATAACGTTCGATAAGAACATTACGGAGTTGCTGATTGGATCGATCCCGGATAAATTCTTCCCACAGTTTAGCCGTTTCTTCGGGTGTCCACTGTGCTATTGCCATCTTTTTCATCCTCCCTGATGATTATTTACGGACTTTTAACAAACAGACTCAGGAAACGAATTTTTTGTTTTAATAACTCGCCGCGATGAAGTGCGCCAACGCACCGTTCAAACGATAACCTTTGTCATGCCGATAAAAAACGATGTATTTATTATCGGCAGAGAATTGGATTAAGGTCAATTTTACTCAAAGAATTTCTACAAAAAAATGATTTATTTAAACAACGTAATGATTAGCAAAAATAGGATAAATACGTAAGTAAAAAAATGGAACTTCAAATTATACGCTCAACGGCATGATATTGGGGTTGTTTTGTTAAAAACAACGATTGCAAACTTCACAGAGATTTTGATAAGGTGTGTTGTTCGATAGGGCATTTCCTACATCATTCAATTTTTGTAACTATTCGGTCGCGGTCAATGTTCCTTTTTCTGTCCCGTTAGGGACAACCTATTGGTAGAAAATGATGTCGATTAAAAACGCTCGTCCCGTTTATGGATGAAATATTGGTAGAAAAACTAACGGGACGGGAATATTCGGAAAGACAACCAAACCACGGAATAGATACAGTCTAACAACGCGGGGCAAGCCCACGCCGTTAACGTTCGGTAAATTCTGAATTAAAATTGTCCCGTTTATAACGTAAACCGTTGTCTTAAAATTTGAAAGGATGTTATGACGAACAGATTTTTTATTTTATTTATTGCGATTGTTTTGTCCGGTATTGCCGTAACGGTGATTTCAAATCGCACTGTTTCGGCGGCGGACAATTATAAAGGTCCTCTTGATTTGGCGGCAACAAAGGACGGTTCAAAAATTTACGTTGCCCTTTTCGACGCTCATGAAATTGCGGTGTTGAACGTGTCGGAAGATAAAATCGTTCAGACGATCTCTGTCGGCAAAGAACCAACCGGTATTGTTTTGAGTCCAGACGAAAAAACGCTTTACGTTACCTCCGGCGGTGATCGCGGCTTATTACAAGCGGTTGACTTGGCAACCGGTCATGTTGTTTATGAAGTTGTTGCCGGTCATACTCCGATGAGTCCTGTGATTACGCCGGACGGTAAAAAGATGTTTGTTTGCAATCGTTTCAATAACGATGTCGGCGAATATGATTTGCCGGAATTAAAATGTGTTCGCCGTATTAACGTGATTCGCGAACCGCGCGGTGCAGTGATAACCAACAACGGAAAAACTGTTTATGTTGTTAATGCGTTACCGAATGATGTTCTTAATATTCCTGAAGATTTTGAAGCCATGATTGATGCGGCGGCTGAAGTTTCGGCAATTGATGTTGTTTCAGGAACGGTGAAAAATATTCGACTTCCCAACGGTAGCGGCAATCTTCACGGAATTTGTATTTCACCGGACGGACGATATGTTTATCTCACGGAAGTTCTGGGACGCTACATGATGCCGGCAACCCAAATTGAACGCGGTTGGATGAACACCAACGCCATCAGTATTTTGGATACAACGCAACTTGATACTAAACATTCCGGTCTTATCAATACGGTTTTAATTGACGATGTTGATCTTGGCGCGGCGAATCTGTGGGGAATAACCGTGTCCGACGACGGGAAACAACTTTTTATCACCGCCGCCGGAATAAACGAGTTAATTATTGTCGATGCGGAGGCGATGCACAAGAAATTGTCGTTATTGCCGCAGGAAGATTCGGAAACAATAAAAGATCCTACGGTCAAACGCATATTATTCAATGGTGTACCGAATGATCTGGCGTTTCTTGCCGGAATGAAAAAACGTGTCCGGCTGGACGGGAAAGGTGCACGACCGGTTGTTGCTGTCGGCAATAATGTTTATGTCGGAATCTATTACAGCGATACGTTACAGAAGATTGATTTAACGGTTTCCGAA
>JAIROD010000754.1 GCA_031257725.1 Planctomycetaceae bacterium
ATCGGGAACCACTAAACGTGGGAAACGAAATAATTATTAAAAGAAGGATACCATAACTGCCCTTTTTCGCCTACCCCAATTGCACTAATTTAACAACCACCCTGTGAACACTAGGAAAAAATGTAATTATTCAGTAGATTGGTCATTCGATGGTAGGCAACCTTTCGCCGAAAGGTTGCGTTGCCGTTAGGCAACAGTGAATCAGATTCGATTGGGCAATTAGTGTTTCCGACCGGTTTGGAAACCGATTGCCAGCGGGAAACAGGGGCAAGTCGGCTATCGCCGACGCAACCGCTCGGCGAGCGGTTGCCTACCTCTTGATTATTGGACTGATGATAAATAATAGGATCGCGACTGAATAGTTACAATTCTGAATGATGAGAGATTGCCATTTGAATAAAACACATTTTTTGTACACCGTTAACATGTTCAAAATTTACCAAAATGTGTAAAAAACACGGGAATTTCCGTTCAAAATTTTTGGAAAGTGCAGATATTACGAAAGGTGCCGTTTATTGACCGCGAATAGTATCGTATCGATAATCTTCAGGACACGTTTAGATGCACATAATCAGGAAGTTTTCCGATGAGCGGGCGGAGATATTCTAAGCATTTTTCTGTGATGAAAAGTCGGTCAGAGCAAATAAAATCATCAGGCATCGGTTTTTCGCCGAGTGCCACTTCACTGAGCGGAGCGGTTCCAAGTGACCAAGTGTAAGGATTGTTCGATGTCCGCAGGATTGTTACCATCACGCCGCTGGTTCCAGAAACCGCCAGCTGTACCGCCTCGCGTCCACACGCATACGCCTCCTCAATGTCAATCGGCGCCGTCCGGTCAGCCGCGCACATCTGGAGTGATTCACAAACCTGAAATTCGCCGCGCCACCCAAATTGGTCCGACAATATCCGGTGTAACACCAACGCCGCACTCGAACCGCCCATCGCCCCAAATTCAACATTGGAAAATTTGTCGGCAGTTTGCGACGCACTAATCGGTTTGCCGTCCGCATAGCAAACTCCTTCACCGCAAACAATGCTCACCCAACCAAACCGATCATAAGCTGATTGCGCTTCAGCAAGAAATTGTTTCAAAACAAACGGACGTTCCGGTAACAAAATAATATGCGGAGCATCGCCTTCATTTTTCTTAGCGCATGCCGCCGCCGCCGGAAGCCAACCCGCTGAACGTCCCACCGTTTGGAACACCACAAATTGATCTACCCGCTTCATATCCCGCGCAAGTATCCCCGATTGCTGCACCGACAACGCCACATATCGCCCCGCCGACGCAAAACCCGGCGTGTGATCTGTTGCGAAAAGATCGTTGTCAACTGTTTTCGGAACACCAATACCGCGCAATTCATAACCCTGTTCCCGACAATATTTCTCAACACGATGAATCGTATCCATCGTGTCATTGCCGCCGATTAGGAAATAATATCGTATCTGATATTTTTTCAGTTGTTCCAGAACTTTCGGAAACTCTGCGTCTTTGAGTTTATGCCGACAACTTCCCAACGCGCTGGAAGGCGTAAATTTAAGTTGCTCAATCGTCTCCGGCAATTCCTTGCCAAGATCAAGAACTTCATCCCGCATAAATCCCTCAATACCAAACCGCATTCCGTACACTTTTTCAATACCTTGCGGTTGTCGTTGCAAAGATTCCTGAATAATACCGCAAAGACTGGCGTTAATCACCGCCGTCGGTCCGCCGCTTTGCCCAATAATTGCGTTGCCTCGAAACATAATCGTGTCAGGTAAAAAAATTAAATTAATAAACGTTGAAAATGGTTAAACTTTAAACAGCAACAAATATTCGTTTTTCGGATGACCGGCGTTGCGCCCATACGGAAATCGGAATTTTATTTTCTGTCGCCGTTACAGTTACGCCGTGATAAAATTTTTACATTAAAGCATTCTCAAATTCGATTGGTAATCTCTAATAACTCAGAATTTACTGAAAGTTAACGGCGTGGGCTTGCCCCGCGTTGTTCAACTTAACACCAAAACACGGGGTAAACCCCGTCGTTAACTAAAAACACGGGGTAAACCCCGTCGTTAACTAAAAACACGGGGTAAACCCCGTCATTAACTAATTAATAAAAAATTGAATTATTAGAGACGCCCGATTATTTGTCCCCTTAGTTCCTTTTTATAAGGATGTTGGAAACAAAAGGGATCAATGTTTTTCATAAAATGTTGTGGTTAAAAAAACGAATGATTAGGCGATGCCCGTTACAAACACGTTTATTCCTGTTTTCCCGCCATTTCACGAAAATATTGTTCAATAATATCACGATAATGAGCCGGAAATCCTTTTTCGATACGCAATAAGGCATCTTCCCGTTCCTGCGGCGGTAAATCACCCCACTGTTCTCCCTGATCAAAATCACGCCGATCAATATTACCGGGTGCTTTTTGTTTTAAAATTCGGCTGTCATCCGCCGGTTTGTTTGCTTGTTGCCCCTGATCGCCCTCACTGTTTTGACCTTGTTTTTGTGCCTGTTCCTCAATCTTTTCAATCAATTGGTCAAGAGATTTCAAAACGCCGTTTTCCGCATCCTGTGTTTCGTCGTCCGTTCGCCCATTGCCAAGCCGCCGCCGAACATCATCCATTTTTTTTGAAATTTTTTCCGTATCGTTTTTCTTTTTATTGTTATTCAAATCAAATTCGAGTAATTTCGCCAACTCCGTAAACCGCCGCGGAACCGAAGAATTTGTTACTGTTTTAAACTCTTCAAGAACGGCAAGACCTTTCTCCGGCTGCGCCAAATGATAACAAACAATTGCTCGTGTTACCAAAACACCCGCCGGATCGACACTGTTTTCCGGCGTCATCTCGTCAAGAATCGGAACCGCTTCATCGTAAAGCCGTGCTTGAACAAGCCGCAACGCAAGATAATAACGAAGTGAGGCGTAAAGATATTTTGTTTCTGAATTGCCCAGATAAACCTGAAGCGGAACCTGAGGTAAAACAACCGGCTGACCAAATGGAAGTTCCTGCCACGCCAAAATATCGCAGGCTTCCAGATAATTTGATACCGCCGGTACGGCACGCTGTAACGATTTTATCGTTAATTCAAACAATACTGTTCCCGATAATTTTAATTTCGGTTCGGTTTCCGACCAACCGGCAAGTAATTCGTTGCGATTTTGGGGTTCGACAAGATTTTGTGTTTCAAGCCAATCGACAAATTCACGACGAACCGCTGACGGAGCCGGAACAGACCATTTCTGAACAGATACGTCCGTTTTAACCGTAATCGGTTCCTCGCCCTCACCAACATTGGCAAAGGAAAACCAACTACCCAAAACAGTCAATATTAAAACGGTAATAAATTTATTCATAACGTTTTATCCCATTTTTGTTTCGATTAGAAAAAGTCTTCTTCTTTAAACTCACAATTCCGATGATCATTTTCACCGCTATAAGGAAATGTAAACGGTTCTTCGGCTTCGGCAATTTTCGGTAATTCACTCAAAACAGTCCCATAGGTTTGCGGAGACGCTTCGGGACGGTCTGCGCAACCGGACAAAATAAACAATAAACCAATTAACAATAATATCGGTAAAAATCGCATGGCAATCAGTAATCTAAAAAAATTAGGAAAATGTTAGTAACTGTCAATTTTAATTTTTTGTAATTATTCCGTGTAATCATTGTTTTCGCAACATGCGATTATTCGTATTTGTTACCGGCGGGGTTGCCTCCCTTCTCCCCCCCGCGATTACCGATTTAATTCTTACTCTCCAACTTTCCATCTTCCACTATTCAACGGTTATTCCGTTTTCTTCGCTTGCGCTTTGCATTTCATTTTTTGGTTTTTGGTTTTGTTTATTGGGGTCGGGCGGACACGCTTTGATTTCAAACGGTGCCGTTTTAGGCAACAGAGCGATCAGGGCTGGTTTTTTCAGATAGGCGAGAATTTTCCCTAATTTTTCGTCACTCAATTCATAACCGATTTGAGTGGGCATTCCTTCCCATAAAACGGCACCTTTGATTGGTTCGATCAACACGGCGTGCGGAATTCCCCAAACGCCAAGTTTATTGGCGAAACGCCGATGGGTATCCACCGCGAGTGGAGCTTTGAGGTCGGCGAGTTTTGTGGGACCTTCCATTTTTTTGAGCGATTCTTCATCGTTTTCACAAATGGAGAGAACAACCAACTCATTTTTATATTTTTTGTGAAAATATTCGAGCAATGCCAAACTGCGACGGCATGGCGGACACCATGTTGCCCACACTTCGATGAGGACAAATTTTCCGGCAAAGTCTTTTGGCGGTTCATTGACCCAACGTTCCACTTCGATTGCACCGTCAAGAACATCGGCGATATTCTGAAATCGCACGGAGTTTGCCCAAAGCATTTGTGTTCGATTGGGAACGGGCATTCCTTTTTTGACAATCTCTGTTGTTTCAACAAGCCATGGTTGCTCGGTATTGTCTTGGGCATGAATTGAAATTTGGTTGAAAACGGAGAAAGAAAAAAGGGTTAAAATTACTAACGGGATGGAAATTTGAAATAATTTTGATTTCATAAAATCTCTCCAAAAGGGATTATTTAGGTTATGATTGGTTCTATCGGCAATCGCAATAGTTTCGAGTCCAACTCGAACCGCCCCCATTCTACTCTGATCAATATTTTTCTACAAGAGTTCCCCCAAATTACATTGGGAGCGTTTTCCGTTTGTGGGCGATGGTCAAGGTTGTTCTTTCGCCCTGAAAAGGGCAACACAAGCCAGCCCGCCGCAACGCGGCGGGTAATGGTCAACACGATCAACGCCCTGAAAG
>JAIROD010000006.1 GCA_031257725.1 Planctomycetaceae bacterium
AATAAAATTTCACAAAGACAACAGAAAACAGAATAAATGAAAATTTGAAAAAAAATTTCAAAAAATTAAAACAAAAAAACTTGAAAAATAGGATTACAGTAGTATTAGGGTAACCCCCGTGTTTTTGGGGTTAAGCCTAACAACGCGGGGCAAGCCCACGCCGTTAACTTTCAGTAAATTCTGAATTATTAGAGATTCCCAATTATATTTTTGAGTTGGCGAAAAGGTCTATTACGTTAATCAAAAGATTAAATTTGTACCCGTCTTTAGTATCGTTACGAAACAACAACGAAAATCGGAGATTAGGGCAATGCCTTAATCTCCGTTTTGATGTTAATAATCAAATTGTTTACGTTGTGTGAAACAAACAACGTATTAATCGATTGATTTAATAATCGCACCGCTTGACGGTTGGCAAATTTGAACGAATACCTTCTTATCCATATTTTCGTTCAAAGGCTTTGCTCCACGATCTGCGAATACCGCGATGACAATACCCGGATGATTCGACGACGGACGGGCTAAATTGTACTGAGTTGGTGTTGCTGAGGAAGGCAGAGCAGTAAAATTTTCTGGAACACGGGCAACATTAATGAACAGCGGATTATTCTCTGCGAGAGTATCATAACCGTACCAACTTGCACTAGTATTATCAGCATCAGGTGAAGAATACGTAGTAGCTGGTGTTAGAGCACTCACATAAACAAGTCCTTTACTTGCTGGCCAATCGTCGGCATCTTCAAATGAATCGTTTATAGGATAGCAAAATGCCAGATAGGCTTCACCTTGAGCGGCAGGTACTGCTGTTCCTGTTGCTGGTGCTACTGGATAATCACCAGAACCACTACCTTGAGAAATCCAATCACCAGCCTGTAAATTTTCGGAAAGTAAAATCATATTCGAGGTACCATTATGCATTGAAATATAATCAAGAGAAACAGTCGGACCTTTATCTCTAGGAGCTGTTGCTGCGCCTGGCGTATCTATCAAATAATCAAAGAATGGTGCATCCTCTCGACGAGCAGGGTCATTATAAGTTGCACCAATAGAGGCCCAAGTACCTACCGCATTCTGATAGCCGCCATTAACAACGTACGAGATTCTTGTTCCCTCAACAACATCACTTTTACATTTGAGTGACGGTAACGTCAACTCAAATATCGCCGCACTGCTGGAACCACCGGTGTACCAATTTGATAAACGATCCCATGCGGTTGTTTGTTCCATATACGGTAGGATCAACCCAACCCAGCTAGCCTGAACTTCTGTTTCGTCGTCTCCTGTACCTTGACTGGCTAATCGTTTTCGCAGAGCCGGTAAGTAAGTTTTTGCTGCGTCGTAATTGATAATCGCCAAGGCTGCTTGGCTTTGATTACTCACGCATGTTGCACGGCGTCCTGCTTCTCTTGCGGCGTTGACGGCTGGCAATAGCAGTCCAGCCAACATGCCAATGATCGAAATAACGACCAGTAATTCCACAAGAGTAAAACCGACACGAAGTTGCTTTTTCATTGTCTTTCTCCTTAAATTGAAGTTTGAAGATTTTACTGATCATTTTGACCAGTAGAGGTTTATTCAATAACCATTTAATGGTTAATATGGGGATTTGTTTGTGGTGAACAAGTTGTTTCACCCTTCACTACCCGCGAACAGTGACTTATTTTCCGTGATATTGACGAAAAATACAAGAAAAATTTCAAAATTTTTTCAATTTTTTTCAAAAAAATTCCTAATCTTTATAAGTTGGTTGTTAATTTGGGTAAAATTAAGGAATAAATAGGACAATAGGGATAGGTGGGCAATCTGGACAGATAATCTTCTGTCCCTAAAAATTTCCGTGTTAGGACAAATGTGACACTAAAAACAATCGGGCATCTCTCATCATTCAATTTTTTATTTTCAACCTATTAATAAATTAATAAATTAATAGTTAACGACGGGGTTTACCCCGTGTTTTGGGGTTAAGCCTAACAACGCGGGGCAAGCCCACGCCGTTAACTTTCGGTAAATTCCGAATGATGAGAGATTACCAATTGACTGTTTACGGTGCGTACTTCCATTCAAGAACACCGCCGCTCATTCCATCTTGTAACTGAATGTCCAACCGTAAACCGCGGGTTTCCACCGTGTTAAATTTAACCGTGTTGTATTTGTCTTTTTCAACACCAAACGATTCGGTTGTTTTAACCGGTTTCCACTGATCGCCGTCTTGATAGGAAAGCGTCCACGATTTCGGAACCCGACAACCGCCTTTACCGGTGTCGTCGAACCAATAAACAGAACTTTGTGAAATCTTTTTTATTGTACCAAAATCAAGTTCAAGCCATTCCGATGTTCCTTTGTGATTCCAAAAAGTTAATCGTGGAATGGAGTGGTCGATGGAATTTTTCGGTTCCTGTCCGTCAATTGCCGCTTCCGCCGAATCGTTCGGAAAACAGAACGACGCGGAAATTTCCGCTTCAATTTCGTTTTCCAGTTCGGAATCGGGACGTAACATTTCCGGTGTTAACTCCGCATAAAGTCGCTCCTGTGTTGAAATTGCTTGCGTTTTGGAAAGTCCTTGCTGCTTGACCCAAACAGCCATTGCGCCGGGTTGACGGTGATCCCAAGCGTAATACGGAATGGCGGTCAATTCCCGACCATCGGCATTTTTACATTTCAGTACAACAATTCCGCCAAGCAAGTCTTTACGAAATTCTTCCTTAAATTCAGGATCACGCGCCAAATTGATTTTCAGAACAGGAACTTCATTATCAACTTGTTCAAAACAATAAACCAATGGACCACGTTGAATCGCAACACGTCCGTTATCGGCAACAACTTTCGGATGGGCAATAATACGATGTGGTTTCATCGGTAATTCGTATGGTATTTGTTGCAAATCGTAATCCCAGATATTAGTAACATCCCAAAGCATTGACGACGTAACATATTCCGAACCGATGCGGATTTGACATATCAACCGTTTCGTTTTATCCGACTGTACAGAACGGTTATTCGCATTGGCTTTTACCCGTAACTCGACTTTACTGTCCCACGGATAATCTGTTTTCATTTCAATATCAACTTCACCATCTTTCAATTTGACATTTGCTTTACCTTGAACAAATTGATTGACATAAATCGTATTACCATCAACCGCATACTGGTAACCGGGTAGCGACGGTATAAAACGGACGACATTGGTTGGACAGCAAGCGCAAGCAAAAAATGGTTGACGGTGATGATTGCCGGTACTTTCGAGCGGATTAACGTAAAAGAAACTTTTCCCGTCCATTCCGTAACCGGACAACACACCATTATAAATTGCCCGTTCCATAACATCGGCATACCTTGCGTCGCCGCGTAACAGATTCATACGGTGCGCCCAAAACACCAAACCGATGGCGGCGCAGGTTTCGCAGTAGGCGGTTCGGTTCGGCAACTCATAAGCGTTACCGAATGCTTCGCCTTGATGTCTTGCTCCGATACCGCCGGTGATGTACATTTTTTTGTTCACAACATCGTTCCACAAACGATCCATTGCGTTAATCAATTCTTGATCACCGGAATAGGCGGCGTTATCGGCAACACCGGCGTACAGATAAACCGCACGAACCGCATGACCGACAATCTCCGACTGTTCCCGAATCGGTTGATGATCCTGTTGATAAACGCCGGAAATTTTATCGTTGCGCTTCGACTGATCGCCGCGAACATCGACAAAATGTTTCGATAACGTTAAATATTTTTCTTTGCCGGTCAGTTGGTAAAGTTTAATCAATGCGAGTTCGATTTCTTCATGTCCGGGTACTTCAAATTTTGACGATTTTTGAGTACAAAAAACATCAATAATGTGATCGA
>JAIROD010000007.1 GCA_031257725.1 Planctomycetaceae bacterium
AATAAAATTTCACAAAGACAACAGAAAACAGAATAAATGAAAATTTGAAAAAAAATTTCAAAAAATTAAAACAAAAAAACTTGAAAAATAGGATTACAGTAGTATTAGGGTAACCCCCGGGTTTTTGGGGTTAAGCCTAACAACGCGGGGCAAGCCCACGCCGTTAACTTTCGGTAAATGCTGAATGATGAGAGTCCCCCAGCTAATAGTTAACGACGGGGTTTACCTTGTGTTTGGGGGTTAAGTCGAATAACGCGGGGCAAGCCCACGACGTTAACTGTCAGTAAAGTCTGAATGATGAGAGATTCCCTAATAGTTAACAACGGGGTTCACCCCGTGTTTGGAAGTTAAGTCGAACAAGGCGGGGCAAGCCCACGACGCTAACTTTCGGTCAATTCTGAATTATTAGAGATTCCTTTACGATATTCGATTCTATTATTCAGTGAGAGATTTGAGTAATTTTTCAGCGGCGTTTCGTTTGGGGAAATTGATGTTTTCCGCCAACGATGTTTTCAGGAACAACATCGCCTCCTCTTTGCGATTTTGTTTCAAAAAGACAACCGCAAGATAATAGGCTCCCGGTGAATTTAATTCATTGGCGTTGAAATAACGCATCAGAATTTTTTCCGCTTCCTTCAACGAATCAGCCTGAATAAGAACCCACGCAAGCGTTGTTTGAACGTCAATAGAATACGGATTTTGATCGGCATTCCGTTTCGCCACCGCAAAAGCACGACGTAATTGACGAGCGTCGTTTTGTTCACAAAGAGCAAGAGCAAGACCAATCATCGCTTCGGAATTGTTCGGCTGCACCTCCGTAATTTTCATAAATTTCTCTTCCGCCTTTTCATACTCCTCCGCATAAAGATCGACAATGCCAAGAGTGATCACGGCATCCGCCAGATTAGGATCAAGTTGATGAGCCTTTTCCGCAAACATTTTGACTTTGTCCAAATGATTCCATATCAACTCCAAATCCGCCGCCGCAATAAGAACTCGCGGATTTTCCCCGTTTTTCTCAATCGCTTCTTCAAGATATTGAGCCGCTTCCTCCGTTTTTCCGGTTTGTTCGGAAAGTTGGGCAAGAAGAATCAACGCCGGAAGTAATTTGTGATTCAACGTTTCCGCTTGGGAAAGAAACCTAATCGCTTCGTCTTTTTGACCAAGCCGGAATTGAACCAAACCAAGCCGATAAAGATGTTCAGCGTTTTCCGGTTCCAGCTCATGCAATTTGTTCAACTGTTTCGCCGCATCGTCCCAACGTTTTCGTTGTTCGGCAGTGTCGGCAAGAAGTGTTTCACCGTAAATCCGAAGTGAATGCTGGCGTTGCGTGTTATTTTGTAATTTTTCGACAAGACTCAGAGCATGTCGGGTCAACATGGAACATTCGAGATTCCGTGCTTCGGAAAGTGCAATATTGGCAAGAATTAAAAATGCTTCCGGATCATCAGGAAAATCTTCCGCTGTTTTTTCAAGCCAAAACCGTGTTTTGTCAAAAGACTTGAACTCCAGCGACGGATCAAGAAACGCCATCGCCGCATCAATACCGCCCGGACGACTACCCGGTTGTTTTTTCATTGCTTCCGCAAAACATTTTTCGGCAACATCATTTTCTCCGCTGACCGCCGCCTGAACTCCCTCAAACACTTCGGGATTGACCGGCAACGCCCCTGAATACAATCGTCCCTCCTGACAAAATAACGGAGGAATCGCGGAATCCACTGAAAAAAGGGAAACCACAAGCAAAATGTGAAGGATTTGTATAATCGGAAATTTCATGATCGGTAATCCGGTAAAATCTTAATAATTGAGTTGCCGAAAACTAAGGAACGTGTTATATTATAACAGTGATTTGACTCATGGGAAACTGCCCCAATATAAAGAGGCAATATTAAAATTTTACTGAATAACTTTACGAAGACCGTTTACCCAAAATGAAATAATGCCGACAGTATTTTCTGGAGAGATTATTCAACTTGTAATTTATTTTGCGATTTTCGCGATTTTAACGGCAGTCGCTATCTATGTTGCGGGATTATTACGTGAGAAATCGATACAAAAGGAACTTAACGCGGAAGATCACCTCAATAATTTTCGGGAATTAAAATCACAAGGCAAACTCTCTGAATCAGAATTCCGAATTATTAAGAAACAACTTGCTTTCCAAATTGTTGATGAAGAAAAAAGTAAAACTCAGAAATTGTTCGATCCGGCTGTTCTGGTTTCCAAAGGAGTAGAAAAAACACCAATTAATGATTCCGCCGTTTTTTCGGAAAATACTGAAGAAACGCAAATTGCAGGTTATTACGATGGTAAAAGAAACGAGGATACCGTGATCGATCAATAAAATGCTCAATCAATAAAATGCTCAATCAATAAAACAAGGCTCAATCAGTAAAATTTGGTTGCAAATTGTTTAGCAATGAGATTGTTTTACCGGTCGAGGGAAAAAACGGAGAAAGTGTAAACACCTTTTCTTTTTTTTCGTAATACATAGAACGATTCAATTACGGAATCGTTCTAATGTTAATGAAATAAGATATTTCATTTATGCATGGTTAAACCAGGGATGACAGAAAAGTTTCCAGGGATTCGGTATAGATTATTTCATCGTGAGAAAAAAATTTCCGGCTTGGGTGTTGGTAATCACGTTGAAAAACAGACCACTTTGAATTTTCGGAAACAGAAACCCCCAGTAAAGAAAGGCTCATGTTCATGTCATCCGGGAAAGAATCTAATTTAAGTAAAAATGGCGGAACAAATAAAAAAAATGCGTTTTGTTCCTTCTGTCATAAGAGTTACCGTGATGTGGGACCGCTTGTCGAAGGTCCGGGCGATGTTTATATCTGCGGCGAATGTATTGACTTGTGTCAAACCATTTTAACTCAGGAACGTCGTCGGCGTAATGGTTCCGGTACAAAACCGATTTCAAAAGTTCCCTCTCCGCGTGAAATTGTTACGCGTCTTAGCGAATATGTGGTCGGTCAGGAACACGCCAAGAAAGTGTTATCCGTTGCGGTTCATAATCATTACAAACGGTTGATCAATAAAGATGAAGGCAACGATGTGATTCTTGACAAATCGAATGTACTGTTAATCGGTCCCACCGGTTCCGGTAAAACTCTCCTTGCCCAAACGCTGGCTAAAATTCTTGATGTGCCGTTTGCCATCGGCGACGCAACAACATTGACCGAAGCCGGTTATGTTGGAGAAGATGTTGAAAATCTTATTCTGAAACTTTTACATGCCGCAGAATTTGATGTTGAATTAGCGCAACGAGGAATCATTTACATTGATGAAATCGACAAAATCGGTAAAACGTCACAAAATGTTTCTATAACAAGAGATGTTTCCGGTGAAGGTGTTCAGCAGTCGCTTCTCAAAATACTTGAAGGGACAATTGCCAATGTTCCGCCGCAAGGAGGACGGAAACATCCGGAACAACAATATATTCAGGTTGATACGACAAATATTCTGTTTATTTGTGGTGGAACTTTTGTTGGGTTGGAAGATATTATCGGTCAACGGCTTGGCAAAAAATCAATTGGTTTCAATCAAGCCGCGCCGATGAATCGTGAAGAACGTTGTTCCAATTATCTGTCAAAAGTTACATCGGAAGACATTAACCATTTTGGTTTGATTCCTGAACTGGTTGGTCGGTTGCCGGTTATTTCAACACTCACTCCGCTTGACGAAGCGGCGTTGATTCGGGTGATGAGTGAACCGAAAAACGCTTTAGTGAAACAATATAAACGTCTTTTCCAAATGGAAGATGCCGATGTAGAATTTACGGAAAGCGCGTTAGCGGCGATTGCCAAAAAAGCTCTCGAAAAAAAGACCGGAGCACGCGGTCTTCGGTCAATTGTCGAAAATGTCATGCTTGATATTATGTATGAACTTCCTGATCTTCCTTCAGGTGAAGTTTATTGTGTTACGGAAGAGGTTGTCGAAGGACGTGAAACGGTGTTGCCAATAAAAGAACCTTTGACAAAAATCGCCTAAAGATAAAATCATATTTGGTAACTATTCCGTCGCTTTTGGAAAAGTAAAAGTTTACGGTAATGTCCCGTTACCGTGAACTTTTTACTTTTTTCGGTAGTGATGGTGCTACCGCTACTGGGAATCTCTAATAATTCAGACTTTACCGCAAGTTAACGGCGTGGGCTTGCCCCGCATTGTTCGGCTTAACCCCAAAACACGGGGTACCCCCCCGTCGTTAACTATTAATTAATAATTAATTGGTTGAAAATAAATAATGGAATTATTCGAGATGCCCTTTTGCTATTTTCCCACAAAGAGGTCCATAATAGAACTGTTAATAACAAACGGCTCTCCCCAACTCCAAATATGGATAATTAAGTCCATAATCATCATTCCGGGGATAATCAGAAATACGGTGGCAAAAACAATCCAGAAAATATGCCAAGAAGTGTACTGAATTTCGGCGGTTGTTGAGATAGTTTCCGGTGTACGCGCAACAAATTCTCCAGGACCGGTCGTGAAGGGAGTTGCGTCGAATACTGCACCTGGAGTTGTTGCTTCCGCCACAGGTGTTGCCGGAGCAAACGGAATATCTGTTCCAAAACCGGAAGAGCCGCCCGGAGTGGCAAACATACTCTCTTCGTCAAGAGCAATCACCTGCGACGCACTTTCCGAATCATCTGTGGACACAAAACCGGAATTCGGCGTTAGTTGGAAATCATCCTCAACAGGAATAGCAATTGTCGAAGTATTTTCAACCGCTAAATCATCATCGACCAAAGAAAGAATATCATCGTCGTCATCGAGTTCGAGTTGGACATCACTTCCGCCTTTTTCAACCGGTTGCAGATCAATACTGTCCGCAATATCCAGAAGTGAAAGACCGCTGTCGCCGGCAAGATCCAGTTGTCCCGAAGAACCGTTGCTGTCCAACACCAAATCATCGTCCGCCGCTAAATCAACATCAGAAGCCGACGGCTTAGAAAGAGACGGACGCACCACCGAATCCGGTAAAATATCAGAATCATCCGCTAACATTAAGTCATCACTGGACAACATTAAATCATCGTCCACCGGAAAATCATCGCTTGCTATGCCGTAAGTTCCTTTGTCGGTTGGGGTTGCCGATTTTGCCGATTGTGGAGTTGGAACGGCATCGATCAATTCATCCCCAAGCGAAAGCCCTTCTTCCATTAAAGAATCAAACGACGGCAAATCAGCCAACAGTGTCGGCGATTCTCCATCATCGCCTGTATTAAGCAAGTCAAAATCGCTTTCACTTGTCGATTTCTCACTCTTCCCGCGATTTTTGATTGATTCCGCTAAATAGTTGTCAACATCAACTTTGCGGAACTTCCAACTCGAACCGTCCCGAAACGCTCGAAGTTGGTTTTTTTCACGAAGACGATTGACTTCGGCTGTCGGAAGTGCCAACACCTCAGCCGCTTTTTCAAGGGAATAATACTCCGAACTCATAATTTTCGTTTTTTCGTTAATTATTTAATTATTAATTACAAATTAATAGTTCTGATTTCTGAATTGTCGAAAATCTTTTTCGATTTCACTCGGTGTTGGGGAGGCGGCATTGAATTGATCCAGTAAGAGATCGTTTTGGATATTTCGGGAACTCAATAATTTAACTTGTCCGGTTGCCAAATCCTCATGGTACACCACAATATGTTTGGATTCAGGATCAACAATCGTGATTACCCGAATTTTTTTTGCCGGATTCATCGGTTCCTCATACGAAGAAAAATCAACGAGCCATTTCGGAGGTTCCGCCGGAGGACGAACAACAACCTGTGGAGTGGAATCCGGTAAATTCACCGGTTGAGCTGATACCTGATCCCACTGAGCCGATAGCTGATCCCAAACCAACAATATCAAAAAAACCAACATCAAAAAGCAAAAAGCCCAAACAATCGAATATGCCGCATTCCTTTTCATGGGACACCATCCTTAGAATCATAAATTAATGTCAAAATATCACAAAAACATATCGTATTCTAATATCTTTTATCGATAACGCAAGCAGTTTTTTTGTAATTTACCCAAATTCACTGATTGTTTAAAATTCACAATTTTATTTCTAGGGACAATAGCGATTTTGACAGATTCACTTTTTCAGTCAGGCATAAAAAAGCTCAATACGAAACTAATTTTTATTACTGCGGATTCTATTGCCGTGAGAGAGAATAATCTCTTCTTATCACTTTCGGACATTCAATTCCTTGAACAAAAGATTTTTTTGTGAAAACATTATAGATTACTGTTTCGGTATAATTAGTATAGTCTATTTGATTTATCAAGAATTTTCCGATTACACAAATTAGGCGGTTTAGACGTTCTTGATTTGTTGCGGGAAACATTTCATTAATCGCCAAATTTTATAGAATCTGTCCCTAATGTCCCATTTGTTCCTGATATTCCTATAAATTTTCCTATAAAAAAAGCGGAAAGCTTTCGCATTCCGCTTTATTTTTTTCGAAATCGTGTGAAACGAAACCAAGCAATTGTTTAGTATCGTCGCTCACGGTCTCCTCGGGAACGGCCTCCGCCGCCATAACCTCCGCCGCCGCTGGGGCGTGGAGCTTTGGGACGTGCTTCGTTTACTTTCAAGGTTCGGTCGCCGACATTTTGCCCGTCAAGAGCTTGAATTGCGGCATTAGCCTGATCATTGTCCAACATTTCGACGAAACCGAAGCCTTTCGAGCGGTTTGTTTCGCGGTCGGTAATAATATCGACTTGGCTAACATCACCGTATTTTTCGAATTCTTCACGGAGATCGTCCTCTGTAGTCCGGTAAGCGAGGTTACCAACGTAAATCTTCATTGCAATCAACTTTCTGCCGCCGGGATCAAAAAAACTGTCAGCATTCTTCCCTTTGACGGCAAAAAGAAGAAACCCAAGATACCAAAAAGAGGAGGTATCATCCTTTCTGTTTTGTAGTAATTCGTGATAAATCAGCGATAATTCTCATTTTGTAATCTATCAGAGTTGTTCAGGAATGCGGGCAATTTTACCGGAAATAAAAATTACACGGAGAAGTTACAGCGTTTTATTATTTACCGATTGGTTTGTCATTGCAGTTATTATTTTATTAAAAGTGGAGGCGGCGGGAGTTAAGTCGGTTGTTCCTATCCTCTTTGTACTATTGCACTTAGCTTTTTTACGGTCTGTCTCTCCCGCTAAAATTCCCGCATTGGTCGGTGAAATTTTATGTTCCGATACGCCTATTTTTTCGTTTCCCGATGAGGGAATCTTACCTGATATCTCCAAAACAAGCGGCTACCCTTCCAGCAAAGGTATAGCCGCCCCATAACTACTGAAAGGAGTATTTTATCATGACTACTGAAATCCGTCAAGCCCTAATCGCGTCTGAAATTGATAACGATTTGAGAGAGTCTTTTGAACAGTCTCTTTCTGAGGGTTACTCGTATGCGAATTTTTTGGATGATTACTTTTTTTCCGTTAATGATAGCGGTGAATCCGATTCGTTTGGTTTGGCACGGAGTGCAACCCTGAAAGGGAGTGGGGATAAAAGACATACTCCGTTGAGCAGTACCGTCAAAGACTAATGCTGGTAGCTGTCTATTTTAAACACGAAATACACGAAATTTCACGAAACACACAAAAAT
>JAIROD010000021.1 GCA_031257725.1 Planctomycetaceae bacterium
TATTACCTTATTAAATAAAGAAGAACAATAAAGTAATAAGGTAATAAGGTTAGTTTCTATTATTTCACTTGCTACTAAGGTTTTTTGTTAAATGGTTTTGTTAGAAAATCAGGTTGAAAATAAGGTGGAAACAATAACAAGATGTTTTCGCAAATTCGACTGAAATATTACTAATCGATAAATTGATTCCGAATTGCAACTTTGAAAATTCCACTGATATATTACAATATTTCACTGAATAATTACAACGGATTTTATTTTACTTCATTCCCTAACGGGATCGTAAACCATTACGTTCTACTAACTGAGATGATTGAGCTTCGCCGTGTTTCCGTCCATAATCTGAAAGAGATTAACCTTGATTTACCGTATCGAAAGTTGATTGTACTCTGTGGTCGGAGTGGGAGCGGGAAAAGTTCACTCGCTCTTGATACACTCTACGCCGAAGGACAACGCCGATATATCGAAACTTTTTCAACTTCTGTACGGCAATTTCTCGAACGATTGGAAAAACCGGACGCAGAACGAATTGACGGTATTCCGCCCGCTGTTGCCGTAACCGGTAAATCGCTTCATAACACCCATCGAAGTACCGTTGGAACAGTTACGGAAATAAACGATTATCTTGGTCTTCTCTTCGCTAAAATCGGACATGTTTTTTGTCCCAGTTGTTTTCGTGAAGTTAAAATTGATACGCCGCAGAGTATTTTAACGTTACTCCAATCGACATTTTTGGACGAAAATCCGCGTCTTCTGATTGCGTTTGCTCCTCCGCTTGATTTGGATCGGAACGAGTTTGAACTAACATGGAAGGAACGCGGTTTTGTACGCGGGATTGTTTCGAAAATTCCTTTTCGACTGGACGAAAACGGTATTCCGCCGGAACTGTATCAACTTGCACAAAAAAAAGAACAAGAATTATTGCTCCTTGTTGACCGGTTGATGTTGAATGCCGAAGAAGAACGAATTACCGATTCGCTTGAAACCGCTCTGGAACAAGGCGATGGAACTTGTTGCGTTTTGGTACAACGCAATAAAAATAATGCGGAACCGGAAGAATCATTTGAACGTTTCGCGTTTTCACATTATTTTTCGTGCGCTTTTTGCCATAAAGATTTTCCGGTCTTGGAACCGAAATTATTTTCGTTCAACAATTCTCAGGGAGCATGTCCGGTTTGCGAAGGATTAGGCGTTGTCAAAGGAGTTCCGTGTTCAGACTGCGGCGGAACACGGTTACGCCCCGAAACGCTTGCGGTAAAAATAATCGGCAATAACACGCTCATCAACCGTATCGCAGATTACAATTCCGGCGTAAATATTGCATCGCTTTCCGAAATGAAAATCGCAGACCTGATCCTATTTTTTGAAACGTTGGAATTATCGGAACGGGAACGCAATTTGGGAAAAACTCCATTGGAACAGATACGGTTACGTCTCCAATTTTTGCAACAAATCGGGTTGGATTATTTATCGTTATCGCGTCCAATACCGACACTCAGCGGCGGAGAACAACGTCGTGCGTTGTTAACGGCGGCACTTGGTTCATCGCTTGTCGATATGCTGTACGTTTTGGATGAACCGTCTATTGGTTTACATCCGGCGGATACGGATAAGTTACTAAAATCGATCCGGCAACTTTGTAATCAGGGCAATACGGTCATTCTCGTGGAACATGAGGAAGCGTTTCTTCGTGCGGCGGATCATCTTGTTGAAATTGGACCCGGTGCGGGTGAATCCGGCGGTCATATCGTGTTTCAAGGAACGGTTCAGGAAATGATTAAGGATTCCCAAAGTTTAACGGGAATGTATCTTAGCGGAATGCGCAACAATAATATTCATCGGACGCGGCGGCTTCCCGAAAACGGAGTTATTGAGATCACCGGTTGTTGTGGGCGTAACCTAAAAAATTTAACCGTTACCTTTCCGCTGGGAATGTTGTGTGTGGTTACCGGAGTGAGCGGGGCGGGTAAAAGTTCGCTTGTTCAAAAAACATTGTATCCGGCGTTGTGCCGATCGTTGGGATATAAAAACGTACAAGATTGTTTGCCGTTTGATCGGCTGATTCCGAACAATTCAATTAATGATACGGTATTGGTTGATCAAAACCCGATTGGTCATTCGCCAAGATCAAATCCCGTAACATATTTGAAAATATTCGACGACATCCGCAATGTTTTTGCCGCGACAACGGATGCACGGGTTAAAAATCTGACGGCAAGTCATTTCAGTTTCAATATTGAAGGCGGACGCTGCGGCCATTGCAAGGGCGACGGTTTGATGGTGATTGACATGCAATTTTTGCCGGATATGACCATCCGTTGTCCGCAATGTCATGGCAAACGTTATCGTACTGAAATTCTTGAAATTCTGTATCGCGGTAAAAATATTGCAGAGGTATTGGAGATGACGGTGCGTGAGGCGTTTACTTTTTTTCGGGGGCAAAGTAAAACGCAACACAAATTAAAACGGTTGATTGATGTTGGTCTTGATTATATCCGGCTGGGACAACCGATAAACACTCTTTCCGGCGGCGAATCACAACGGCTCAAATTAGCCGCTTATTTGTTACAAACAGGAAAAGGGCATTCATTGATTCTGATGGACGAACCGACAACAGGATTACATTTTGCCGATATTGTACAATTACTTAACTGTTTTGACGCTTTAATTGAAACGGGACATTCCTTGATTGTTGTAGAACATAATTTACAGGTGATTCGGTCAGCGGATTATGTGATAGATTTGGGACCTGGTGCAGCGGAACTCGGCGGAGAAATTGTTGCGCAGGGAACGCCGGAAGAAATTGCTGTTGCGGAACGATCCGTTACCGGAACATTTTTAAGGAACAAAATTTGATGCGAAATATTATATTGTAATTATTTAGTGGAGTTTTTTGTTAGGGTTCAAAGTATCTAATTTCCATTTTTATGCCGTCCTATAAAAATCAGGGTCCCAACACCCAGCATACAGGCGATTGGCGGAATATCACCGATGTAATGATAAACCGGTGTTTTGTAATCCATTGCCGAAACCGAACCGACCACCACTTCAGCTTCATGGCGTTTCCCGATTTTCTGAATCTTACCGCGACTGTCAATGATTGCCGAAAAACCGGCATTGGTTGCCGTAATATAGGGACGCCGATTCTCAACCGCACGAAAAACATGGGTTGCTAAATGTTGATCGATCTGTTTCGAAAAGAAAAACCAAGCGTCGTTTGACATGTTCACTAAAATTGCAGGTTCTTTACCTTGTTTTTTCAGGGTTAAAATCTGATGCCGTATCACATGCGGCAATATACTTTCATAACAAATATTCACGGAAAGAAAAAGACGCTTGCCGTTCAACGGAATCGCAACCGGTTTCCTACCATATCCATATTCCGGACAAATCTTTTTAAGAAAAAAGTTTTCCGGTAAATATTCTGAAAACGGAAGGTATTCGCCAAACATGACCAGCCGCGTTTTATCATAACGATATTCTGTCCGGTTGTTTTTCGGATCAATTAACATTGCGGAATTGAGTTCTTTGGGTTTGGGCGGGTTCTCAAACTCCAGAGTTGAAAGCCCGACCAGAATCGGAACACCAAGTTTTTGAACAAATGTTCGTAATTGTTCAAATCGATCTTCCCAATAGTCAACGCGATAGTCTGTCCAATTGTCAAATTCCGCCGGTTTCAAATCTGGGCGGTACTTTAACAAAAGAATGGGTCCCATCGTTTCAGGAACAACAATAAGATCAAGCGGTTGTTTTTCCGTTTGAGCATTTTGGGCGGCTATTTTTGTTAAATCAATAAATTGTTTTAACATTTTTCTTGTCCGTTCTTTATAATCGTTATCCCGAATCGGAATATTACCTTGTAACGCGGCAACGGTCAGAGTTGATTTATTGATACGTGAACCGGAGGTTTGAAAAAAACCATATCCCAGTGTTGCAACAAAAATCAATCCGGCACAAAAACACCAAACGTAACGATGAACAGACTTTTCGTGTGACCGCCAAGAACCAAGACCGGCACCAAGACCGGAAGCAAGACCGGCACCGACAAGCATGATCATTCCTCCGACAAGATACCCTCCGCCGAGGTCTGCAATTTGAATCAATAACGGTTGACGATACAAAGCGCGTTCCAGTGAACAGAAGGGAAAACCGCCGAGAAGATGATTGCGCAAATAGTCGCACCCGATCCAGCAAACCGGAACAGCCCAAACAGCCGGAATTTTAAAACGCCCAACCGCTATTCTTGAAGCATAAAAAAAGAGAGACCAATAAATTGAGAGATAAGCGATAAGAGCCAACCATCCCAATAACGCAGACGGATGGGTACAGGCAACTCCCCAAATGGACGCAATCCAGAAAAAAAACGTCCCGAAATAAATGGTACGAAAACAAATTGATTGAGGGTGTTCGATTACGAATGTCCAGAAAACGGGAACAAGAAAAACCAAAAACCAAAATCCGGACGGCGGCAAGGAAACCCAATAACAAAAGGCTCCGGCAATAAATAGAAAATTAACCTTTGAAAACAAACGATTATTTTTTTCAGTAACGCCGATACGTTTCATTGAGAACCTCTAAAGTAACTGTCTATTTTATTTGGGCAATATTTCGGTGAATTGTTTACATCCCAAAGGGATGTTTCTAAAATAGCCGTTGGTTTTGCGTTGTAACGATAGAAAATCAATGTTTTCGCCTGAATAACGCAATACCAACGGAACAAAATGGTAAAAATTATTATAGTATCTGTTCATTTGTGTTCCTGAATTTTCCGTCCCGTTAGGGACGAAATATTGGTAGAAAAAATACAATAAAAAAATCCGCGTCCCGTAGGGACGCAATATTGGTTGGCGCAATAATTGATCCCTCGTTTTACCAACATGTTGTCCCTAACAGGATAAGCATTTTTAATCGACTACCAATATGTTGTCCCTAACGGGATAGAAAGTTGCCGATCAATCCTTCGCCCTGAAAGGGCAATACATACCAGCCCGCCGCATCGCGGCGGGTGCGATTGCCCAAGAAATCAACGCCCTGTAAGGGCAATTGATTAATTGATTAATAGATTCGTGGAGAGTTGAGAGCGGAGAGGGGCTTGAACTGTGATTTATTTGATTTTGTGATTGACGATGATTTTCGTAATCATCGTCTTCATTCAATCATTAAAATCATAGTTCAGTCTCCATGTTCCACTCTCAATGATCTACTGCCCTTTCAGGGCGTTGATCGTGTTGACCATACCCGCCGCAACGCGGCGGGCTGGCTTGTGTTGCCCTTTCAGGGCGAAAGAATGACCGTTACCATTGCCGTCACCCACAAACGGAAAACGCCGTAGGCGTTTTATGTGAATAACCGCCGCCGGTTCAGTATCTACTAACCGGCGGCGATTATTCACGTTGAACCCCTAAAGGGGTTGTTCGGTTGTTATAGGGAGTCGCCGAATGCGTAACATGAGTAATCATTCAGAAATTACCGAACGTTAACGGCGTGGGCTTGCCCCGCGTTGTTCGACTTAACCCCCCAAACACGGGGTAACCCCCGTCGTTAACTTTGGGAATCTCTCATCATTCAGAAATTACCAAAAGTTAACGGCGTGGGCTTGCCCCGCGTTGTTCGACTTAACCGCAAAACACGGGGTAAACCCCGTCGTTAACTATTGGGAATCTCTCATCATTCAGAAATTACCGAACGTTAACGGCGTGGGCTTGCCCCGCGTTGTTCGACTTAACCGCAAAACACGGGGTAAACCCCGTCGTTAACTTTCGGTAAATGCTGAATTATTAGAGATTCCCGTTAGGTGGGCAATCGCAATATGTTTTCGCCGGACTGCAGAATAATTACAACAAAAAAACTGAATCATACCGTTAACCGTAATATTTTCACAATTTAAATATTTCTGATTGCAAAGTCAAGAGATTTGGTCTATACTCGTTGCATTTGAAAATAGAAAACAATTAATTGGTTTTAGTTTTATTGCAATTATTATTATCAATGATTTTTGATTCTTCAGTTAATTTGAACTTACAAGATACTGATGTTCGTCTGATGCTTGCGGTGCAAGGGGACGATGCTTCAGCGTTTGAGGAATTGATGTTGCGTTATCAAAATCGGGTTCTCTCATTGCTTCGTCATCTGATTGGCAATCGAGACGCTGCCGAAGACCTAACTCAAGAAGTTTTTTTGCGTGTTTTTCGGGCAAGGAAAAATTACCGGCCGGAAGCCAAATTCACCACGTGGCTTTTTACTATTACCAACAATGTTGCCTTTAATGCGTTACGAACACGCATTCGCAAACCGGAAGTACAACTTGGTGTTTCCCAAAATGAAGAAGACCCGAACAGTCAGAAACATTTAGCCGAAGATTTGATTCTTGCCAGTAGCGGAACAATTCCAACCCGTCAACTCGATAAACTTGAACTCAAACAGATGGTTCAATTGGCGGTTGATTCTCTGGGTGAACGCCAACGCTGGGCAATACTGCTGCATAAATTTGAAGGAAAAAGTTATCAAGAGATTGCGGAAATTATGGAAATGACACCGCAAGCGGTTAAATCACTCCTTTGCCGTGCCAGATTGAATCTCCGTGATGCTCTACAAGGATATATGCAACGCGGAAAAAAAGTTAAGAGCTGAATGTAAAAAAGTATTTATAGGAGTGTTTTCCGTTTGTTTTTCAGTTTTTTTCTTTTGTTTTTCTTTGTTTCCAACGGCGGTGTAACCACCAATATTGTTCGGGGCGGTTGCGGATTCCTTCTTCCAGTTTGAGCGTGTACCATTGTGTGATTTCTTTCACGTTTTGAATATCGGGCGGTAAATGGAGCGGATCGAGAATACCGGTAATGAACATTTCAAAGTTCATCGGTTCAAATTCACCGTTTTCATTAATTTTACGCAACGAATAACAAACAACAATCGGGGCATTGAATTGCAGAGAGAGCAGAGCAATTGCTTTAAATGTTGAGGCGGGTTTACCGAAAAAGTCAACCATACAACCTTTCGGACCGGCAGATTGATCCGCAAGAAATGCCATAAGACCATTGTGTTCGAGAACCCGCAAAATATCAGGCGCACCACCGTTTTTCGAAACGAGAAACTGACCGGTTGATTCCCGAAAATCTTTGATAAACCGATTTAAAAACGGATTATCCAATGATCGTGCTACCGAGTTTGACGGATAGGTCAAAATACCGAGTGAAAATCCGCCGATTTCAAAGTTACCGAAATGACCGGTTACTAAAATGACCGGACGGTTCTGATGTAACAGGCTTAACAACGGTAACACTCCCGTCAATTGAATATAGCTTTTCCAGTTCAGATTGTGTATTTTCCGGTTTGCCAGAGCAATTTCAATACCCATTAGGAACAGATGTTCCCACATCAACAGAATGAGTTGTTGCCTTTCTTCCGGAGTTTTTTCAGGAAAAGCCGTTTGGATATTTTCATGCAGTAACGACCGTCGAATTGGAATCAGATAGGTGAACAACCAAGCCAAACCGCGCGCCAACGTATGCCCCACTCTTAAACTGAGCGACTGAACCACACAAAACAAAACACGAATCAAAAGATAAACCAAATAATCAATAACCAATTTCATTAGAAAAACCATAGTTCACGGTTAAATTTTGAGCGGTGTAACCGCGTGTGATTTTATGTTCTTCTCTGCCCGAAAGCGTTTGCTGTTTGGGGGCTGTTTGTTCCGTATTTAAAAACTCATCCCAAAATCCGAAACAATCAGATATTTTGATAGCCGTAAAATCAGACAAACAGATTGTTTCGATTTAGGCTCTGCTTAGGAAGTCTCCGGTTCGGGTGTCCACTCGTATGATTTCACCTTCGTTGAGATATTCGGGAACCTGAATTTCAAGACCGGTTTCAAGGGTTGCAGGTTTAGAGCGGGATGTGGCGGAATTACCGCGTACTGCGGGATCGCATTTGACCACTTTAAGCGATACCGCCGTCGGAATCTCAATACCAACACATTCGTCATTGTAAATCAATGCCCGAATCCCTTCCAGTTCTTCCGAAATATATTGCATTTCCTCTTCAATTTCTGATTTTTTCAGACTGTATTGGTTATAATCCAGATTGTCCATGAAGATACATTCGTCGGTGTCACTGTAGAGATATTTTACTTCACGCCGTTGAAAATCGGCGGTATCGAGTGATTCGGTACCTTTAAGAGTGATATCGGCTTTTTGTTTTGTAACAAGATTCCTTGCCCGAAATTTGTAAAGAGTTGCGGCTCCTCTTGCGGAGGGAGACTGAACATTGACGCTTTCAATCATACAAGGTGAACCGTTGTAAACAACCACTTCACCACGCTTAATTTCCTTAGCAATCATATTAGTTAATAGTTAATAGTTATTAGTTAAAATAGTTAAAATAGTTAATAGGGAGTCTCTCATCATTCAGAATTTACTGAAAGTTAACGGCGTGGGTTTGCCCCGCGTTGTTCAACTTAACCCAACAACACAGAGTAATTAATTGTCGATAGTCAGTGGATAGGGAAAAAAGAGGTGATAATAAAAAAACAATTCGTTAATCGCATATGTCGCTATTCACTACTAACTACTAATATTAACTAAATAATTACTCCGCTTGCGGGATCGATGGCAATTCCACGACAGAGACGGCATAGGATTTCGAGAACAAACACTAAGGTGTTTGGATCAATCCGTTCAAATTCCGCACTGTCTTCCGAGTTGAGATTTTCATCGGGTTCTACTCCGTTGGCGATACAATTTTCGTAGGAATTGGGGTCGAAATGAAAATGTTTTGTTTGATTGGAGACTAGTTTATCGAAATAGTTTCCATTTGAAAAGGTGTTTATTGATTTGCTTTGTTCACGGGGAGCGAATCGCAGCACGGGCATTTTAACAATTTTAAATTCGGCAGTTCCAGCGGTTTGTTCAAAGTGTAGGATTTCAAATTTTGCACGATAATTTTTAGCTTTTTGTAGTTGTACTTTTTCTTTAGCGGTGCAACCTTTTTCGAGTATTTCGGTAAGGAGACTAATTTCGTTAGGCACATTGTTTCCTTCGTGGTACATAATTTCCAGTGCGGCATGATCTTCGTAGGAAGCGACCGTCATGGACATGAGATTTCCATTCAGTTCCGCTTTGCTATCGAGAATAGTGAGAGTTCCTGCCACATGCTGTAATTCCCGACGAACCTCCGACAAACGCGGTCGCTTTGCCGGATCAAAAAGCACGAAATAGGTTTCGCGCCATGTATAACGTTCATCGTTAAATAAAGACATTGGAAATTCAGAAATAATAATCTGCTTGAAGAATCGGGTCGATGCCGGATGTTGGAAAAAAATCTATACAGCGTCTTATTGTAAACTTCTATTAATCCCAATACAAGAACCGTTTCTCTTTTTTTCATGACCGCCAAATTATTCATGGGAATCTCTAATAATTCAGGATTTACCGAACGTTAACGGCGTGGGCTTGCCTCGCGTTGTTAGGTTTAACCCTAAAACACGGGGTAAACCCCGTCGTTAACTATTAATTAATAGGCAGAAAATAAAAGATTGAATTATGAGAGATGCCCGATTGATTGTAAAATAGACAGTTACCCTTGAAAAA
>JAIROD010000055.1 GCA_031257725.1 Planctomycetaceae bacterium
TGCCCCGTTAAAATCGTTATAATGTGAAAAAAGTAGTGTTAACCGAACATAACATATATTATCGGACGTAACAGAATCGCCCAAATCACAGTTAAAGACAATACAGAACAAGAGTTATATTTCACCTTCGACGGTCACGGAAGTACCAGAGTTTTAACTGATCTTGCTGGTGCCATCGTCGAACTCTACGCTTTCGACGCTTACGGCAACGCCATTGGTTTCGACCCATCTGTTGCGCTAACTGAATTCTTATACAGCAGTGAACAATTCGATTCAAAAATCGGACAACAATATTTACGGCAACGATATTATGATCCGAGTACCGGACGATTCAATCGACTCGACCCATTCTTTGGAAATCTCTCTGATCCACAATCCTTACATAAATATCTGTACGCCCATGCTGATCCGGTAAATGGTATTGATCCAAGTGGAAAATCATTAGTAGGGGTAAGTATCAGCATTGCAATTGGAGCGGGGATTGGGGCAGGAATTGGAGGATATTTCGGAGGAGTTAAAGGTGCATTAATCGGAGCACTCTCCGGAGGTGCAGCAGGTGCAGTAGGTGCAGTTACATTTACTTATACACTTGCTCTCTGTGGATACTATGGTTTTTCTCAATTAGGATCACTGTTTATTGCAGGTGCTGTTTCTGGAATGGCAGGAGGAGCTACAGCGGGATTTATTAATGGTTATAGCATTGGATTATTTGAGACAGGAAGTCATCATGATGCGTTACTTCAAGGTTTTGAGGAAGCAAAATTTGGTGCTGGTATTGGTGGCGTGCTGGGAGGAGTATTATCTCCGGGATTTTATCTTGTCGGTAAAGGAATCGAAAAAACAGTAACAACATTATCAGCAAACAAGTTGTCAAATTCTAATTCGACTCATGAATTACGTGAATATGTTTTGAATAATATTAGAGAAAGTCAAACAGCCAGAGAGTCTAGTAATTTTGGAGTTCACATTGTTAAAGAAGCACAAATTAAAGGAGGATATCATGCTGATCAATGGGCAATGACAAAAATTCCCAAAGGTTCAACTATTTATGGTGGACGTCCTGGTCAGTCAAACTATTATACAGGTTTATCTACCATTGAACAAAATGCATATAATAAAGTAGGTCTATGGGAATCATTACAAGTTCCTCCAAACCCTTCTCTAGGTTATCGTCCTCAAGTTGCAGTATATCAAGTTAATGAGGACATTATTGTTGCATCAGGTAATGCATTGGCCAATCCACAATATGGATCAGGTGGCGGTATTCAATTTTTTGTTAGGGACTATCAAAAAAGTTTGACATTATTGGATATAATTGATCTTCACTGACCATTTATTGTATTTTCATTATAATTATTTTACAGTTCCCTAATACTATTTGTTTATTACAATTTCTGATATTTACTAAACAAGTTTACTTAGTAATGTCTTAACTAATTGTGTGTACAAAAATCAAAAGAGTAGAAATTACCAATTTTTGAGATTTGTAGATTGTTTATTTTGCCCCAATTTTTAGAAAATTGTCAAAAAATAATATGTCAAAAATGAGGAGTTACGTTACTTGCTGAAAACTCGTTTTCGTCTTGAAATTTTCCAAGTTTTCAAGTAAAATATAAAGTATAAATTAAATTTTGTAAAATTATATTTCACACAAGTGATTTGAAATACAAAAAATTACTAACATTTATTTTTTCTGAAAGCTGAATATAGAAAATGAGTGATTTACCAGTATGGTTAATGATTATAATTTGTGTCAAATATTTTTGTTGTATGATATTATAGAAACTAACCTCAACTCAATTTTAATAAAGGTTTATAATTTTAAAAAACTTCATCACAAACAAAACACATGGATATGATAAACGAAAACTTAGAACTATGTGATACTTTACAATCTATACTTGACTATGAAATAGCATGTGGTAATGTATTACAGCGAATAGATAGAAAAAAATGGTCTAAAATTGATTTATTGGTTGCTTTGAGCTATCCATTCCACATCAATCAAACAGAGGGTTGTGTACATATTGATGACTCTCTTTTACAACAGACAATTAAGTCTTCTGAAAGTCCACTTGAAATTGCTTTTATCGCATACAAACAGCGTCAAGCTATTGCTTGTCCTGCGGATAAAGATATTCTTAATCCTGAACTTTGTGTGGAATTACGCAAAATTTATGATTTTGAAATCAAACATGGCAACAAGATCGATCGTATAGATAGATTTGCTTGGGATAAAGTTGATCTTTGTGTTGTATTTGCTTTCCCTTTGAATATTGAAAAACAAAGTGGAAATTTTCAAGTTAGTAAATCCATATTTCGATACGTTAATAAAGACTGCCATTATCCACTCGAAACATCATATACCGCGAAAGATTATAGACAGTCCATTGCGGGACCAAATCAATAACAAAGAGTAGTGGATGGTGCGCTTGTCCAATAACTGTTCTAGGAGCATCAAGTATCCCCGTGAAATGAAAATATTGACATTTTTTATCGTAACTGTCTATTTTAAACACGAACGACACGAAAATTATACGAAAAGGACAACAGAAATTTTTTTGTATTTTTCTTGTTATTTTGTGTATTTCGTGTTAAAAAGGTTAAAACAAAGTATCTATTCACTCGATTGGAGGTTTTACATTTTGCGATTGATTTATTACAACTAACAACCCCTTTAGGGGTTCAACGTGAATAACCGCCGGTTTTAACCGGCGGCAAAGTATCACCCCTAAACTCAACCCCTTTAGGGGTTGGTGGTTTGTAGGTCTGTTACCGCCGGTTATTCACAGGAAACGCCTACAGCGTTGACCCGATGGCAGACGTTTAAAAACGGCTGTAACAATAACAAGCAACCAATCGACTGAATAGTTAAAAAAATATTCCACTGATATATTACCATTTTTCATTGTCAATCTCCTTATTTTATAAGGTTTTATTGAAATAATCACCATTCGCCTACCGCAATACGGTGAAAAAAAGCGTAAAGCGAATTTAATAGTTTCACAGTTTACATGGAACCGAATAAATTGTCAACAGGTTTTTTTCTTTTTGAAAGAAATTTTTTTGATCTTTCGGAATTTCAGACCAATAATCAAAAAGTAGGCAATGGGGATCTCCAATAATTTAGAATTTACCGAAAGTTAACGGAGTGGGCTTGCCCCGCGTTGTTCGACTTAACCCCAAAACACGGGGTAAACCCCATCGTTAACTAACAAACACGAGGTAAACCAATAGGTTGAAAATAAAAAATTGAATTATGAGAGATGCCCATTATAGGTTGGGGGTAGGCAACCTTTCGCCGAAGGGTTTTCACCCACGGTTGCGTCGGCGTACTCGCCGAAATTGCCCTTGTTTGCAGATGGAAATTAAAAACCAAACGTACAACTCGAATAACAAACCAACCGTTGCGACCCACCTGATGAGTATTTCCTGAGAATACACTCATCAATAGATACTACTGCTAAGTGTTCCTTTTTTTGTCCCGTTAGGGACAACATATTGGTAGAAAACGATGTCGATTAAAAATGCTCGTCCCTAACGGGACTAGAATATACTGTCAACGGGTAGAAATTGGTTGTTTTATTTGCAATCTCCCCCAAGGTAGCGTAATCAAAAAGTAGGCAACCTTCCGGTTGGGGTTCTGATGGACTGTTCTGGAGACGGCGGCGATAACCCTTAATCGTCCAAACGCTCCCCCCGATGGGTTGCCCCGCCTTTTCATGGGATTGTTTTCGGCTACAATACACTATTCCATTTAATTTGCTCCGGCAACACAATTGTTTGTTCCCTTTATTCCATCAAAAAAATATGTCCAAACCACAACACGCCAAAAAGAAAGCCAACCACGGTAAACGTCCCGCCAACTCGAAATTGCGTAAATCCAAACGCCAAAAGGTTAAAACTTGATCCGGTAACGGTGTTTAGTTGCCTAATTTTTTTGTAACTAATCACCTTTTCGGAGGGGAGTTTTGTTCGGAGGCAGCCATGCCGCGTCGTGAATTGATTGTCGATCCCTCGTTGTATGACGAAAATGAACCAATTGCGAAGATAGATGAAATTCGCCGTTTCAATACGCATCGGTTTGAAATGGAACAGCTTACCGGAATTCTTTACGAGAATTTCGAAGCCAAGACCGCTGTTGGTTATCTTGATACGTCCGCAAGCAGTTTCTGGGTACGAGGTCACATGCCGGATTTTCCGTTGATGCCGGGGGTGATGATGTGTGAATCGGCGGCTCAGTTGACAAGTTTTTTTGCCAATAAATATGAGTTCATGCCGGGTTGTATCCTTGGTCTTGGCGGTCTGGAATCGGTTCGTTTTCGCGGCATTGTACGACCTGGCGACCGCTTCATTGTTCAGGTAAAACTCGTACACAGTAAAAAAATCCTGATTGCTGCGGAATTTGTCGGTTTGGTCGGACGGCATCTTGTTTGCGAAGGAATTGTTAAGGGAGTTCCCATTGCCGATAAAGAAACTTAAACAAAATCTCATGGCACGGCGGGCTGTTAAAACGATTAGCGAAAATCTTGATCTTTCGCGTGTTCTTAAAAAACCGGAAGAACTTCCTCATTTTTGGACGTCGGAAACAATTTTTGGTTATCCGGCTCCATTGGAATTGGAAATAGGTTCCGGCAAGGGACTTTTTCTAAGCCGTATTGCCGATCAATTACCCGAACACAATTTTCTCGGTATCGAAATCAGTCCCAAATATGCACGCTTTTCCGCTGCCAGATTGTGTAATCGGCAACATTGCAATGCGATCATTGTTTGCGGTGATGCGGCGGTGATTCTGAAAGAACAAATCCCTGAGAACTTTTTAGAAGCGGTTCATGTGTATTTTCCTGATCCATGGTGGAAACGGTCACATCGTAAACGTCGGATTCTTCGGCTGGAAGTTCTCCAATTCATTGAATGTCGGCTTCGTCCTGATGGAATATTCCATTTTTGGACGGATGTTGAAGAATATTTTTTTTCAACTCTCAATCTTTTAACAACCGGCACTTCGCTTCTTGGACCATTTGACGTTCCTGAAAAAGAAGCCGAACATGATTTGGATTACAGAACTCATTTTGAACGCCGAACCCGTTTACACGGTGAAAAAGTATATCGGACGATATTCCGAAAACCTCATTAACCGTAGGCTAAAGCATACGGTTAAAGTATTTTACTTAATACTTAATACTTCATACTTAATAGCCCTTGCGGGATTTTGTTTAATCGCTTAATCGCTTAATCGGATTTCAAATCGGCAAAAACGATAAAATGATACTTGCGTATGGTATAAAACGCAAACCAAATTTTAAAGATAAGATGAATCTATGTTTCGGGATTGGTTTTTTAATTTGATTTATATTGTTATTTTGGTTGTTTTTTCGCCGTTGCTGTTTTATCGGGCGTTGAAGCAAGGAAAATATCGTTCTGGATTCAAGCAGAAATATTTTGGTCGTATTCCTCGTCGTCGTCATGTTTTAGCGAAGGCGGGTTCTGTCGATTTTCCTGATACTAAAGTCGTATGGTTTCATGCGGTTAGTGTTGGCGAAGTTAATTTACTTCGTCCGTTATTGAAATTGATTCGCGAGTCCCAGCGTGATTGGCATTGTGTTGTTTCGACAACATCGCTCACTGGGATGGAACTTGCGGTGAAACTTTTTGGCGAGGAGTTGACGGTGTTTTATTGTCCGCTTGATTTTAGTTGGGCGGTGGACAAGGCGATGCAACGGCTTCGTCCTGATTTGTTGGTTCTTGCGGAGCAGGAACTTTGGCCTAACCTAATTCATTCTGCTAAACGTTATGGAAGTAAAGTTGCTATTATCAATGGACGGCTTAGTGAAAACGGTTATAAGAAGTATCTTTGGATTCGACGATTCATTGCTCCGATGTTCCGGCAAATAGATAAGATTGCGGTTCAGAGTGAAACTTATGCGGGTTGGTTTCATCGGCTTGGCGTGTCGGTCAATTCGATTCAAGTGATTGGTTCTATGAAATTCGACGGAGCGAAATCTGATCGCCATAACCCGGAGACTCAACATCTTAAAAAGCTTGCCGGAATTTCGGAGGATGATATTGTTTTTCTTGCCGGCAGTACGCAATCACCGGAAGAAAAATACGCGATAGACTGTTATGAACATTTGAAGGTTGATTTTCCGCGTCTTCGTTTGATTCTTGTTCCTCGTCATTCTGAGCGGTTTGAAGAGGTTGCGGCATTATTGGAGCATAAAGCCGTTTTTTGGCAACGTCGTTCAAAACTCTGTGAGGTTTCGGAAAATGGGGGGAGGAACACGGAAAAGTCCTCTTTTTCGGATTCCGGCATTGATACTGTTTCTGTTTCTGATTCTGGTATTTTGGCGGGTGAAAGTTCTAACAAATCAGTTACGCCGCGTATTTTGTTAGTTGACACGATTGGCGAGTTGGGTGGTTGGTGGGGAACGGCGTCGATTGCTTTTGTTGGCGGCAGCATGGGCAAACGCGGCGGGCAAAATATGATTGAGCCGGCGGCTTATGGTGCGGCGGTTTGTTTTGGTCCCAACACGCAAAATTTTCGCGACATTGTTGATTTAATACTTCGCGACGAGGCGGCGCAGGTTGTCCATGACCAATATGAAATGGAGCAATTTGTTCGTCATTGCCTTGAAACTCCTGAGATGATTGAGCAGTTTGGTGATCGTGCTAAAAAATTGGTAGAACGTCAACTTGGTGCAACCAAACGAACATTGGAAATGCTTGAAAAATTGCTGTAGGGCATCTCTAATAATTTAGTTTTTTATTTTCAACGAATTAGTTAACGACGGGGTTTACCCCGTGTTTTAGGGTTAAGTCGAACAACGCGGGGCAAGCCCACGCCGTTAACGTTCGGTAATTTCTGAATGATGAGAGATTCCCTATTAGAGATTCCCTAGAGATGGAGTTGAATAAATTTTAGAGAAAAATCGTTAAAAACAGATTTTTTTTGGAAGAAAAAACAACCTTTTCCGCTATAAATATTATCTGAAAGGGCGAAACATTCCTTGCCCTTTTGCTAAAATAACTCGTCTGTATTGGGGATGTTGTCTGTAAAGTGCGCCTGTTCTTCTCTTGCGGGAAAGACTCTGCGGCGGAACGTTACAATATTTGTGCGATTACCAAAAATCATGTTTGAACCTGCCGATCTTTTTTCACTGAAGTCGCCTTCAGACACGTCTATTTTTCTTTTAAGTGATTCACCAATCGGAAGTATCGCTCTTCTCGTCAACGTAACAGTCTATTTTGTTTAACATAATTAACAAAATTTGCATCGTTAACATGTCTTAATATTTTGTAATTATTTAATGACATTTTCGTTTTTTTATAACAAAATTACTGATTGATAACAGGAGGAAGTTTCTATTTCCGTCCGCGTGATAGAGGCGATTGGAAATGAACCATTACAGACCAACGTAACTGTCTATTTTAATTTTTTATTAGTCCTGCAAGGACGACACTTTATTAACCGTATGCTTTAGCTTACGGTAACAGAATACCATTTACTACATTTACTATTTACTATTTACTAAAAAGTCCCGCATGGGACGACACTTGAACCTAGCGACCGTTTTCAAGTGTCGTCCCTGCGGGACTTGATGATGTGTAACCGTCTCGCCCGTAAGCTAAAGCATACGGTTAATAAAGT
>JAIROD010000173.1 GCA_031257725.1 Planctomycetaceae bacterium
AAAATTCCAAAGTTTTTAAAAAATAACGAAAATATTTTTACACATTATTTTATCGCATAACACAAAACATTGAAGGTAGAACGTTATTTTCTTACCCCATTATTTTAACAAAAATACCAGGATTCAGCAACAATTATTTTCGCCTTCTTAAATTAAAGACTATAATTCTCATGCTCATTCAACTTCATTTTCGTTTCCGCAACCGAATGATAAGAAGCGGAATCAAACAACATATAGGAATACCAAAATACATGAAAACTTGTAACCAAGACCGCGGTTCCAAGACCATCCCCGGAGGAGGGGAGAACAATGAATTTTTCTTTTGGGTAATCATCCAGGCAATCACTTTATATTGTGACAACGCCGGAGTCCAAGCATCATGAGAAGCCGCTTTGATCTCCGTCAAATGAGCATTGCCGCCGGCATTATTGACCCGTTGCACATAATCACGCATTCCTTGAATTGAAACATTAGGATCCTCTGTACAGTTAAAAGATGAAATCGTAACATCTTTCATCATAAAACCAGCCGGAGGTGTTGCGGAAATATAAACGACCGCCGAAATCAATTGCGGATATTTTTGAATCAACATTGTCGAACCAACTGCACCGCTACATTGACCAAATGTCGAAATTCGTTTTTGATCAACCGGATATTCCTTGAGAATTTGTTCAAATATTTCCAACGCAATCGTAATCGGCGCATCACCCTTACCTTCAGATGAAATAGAAGTATCCCAATAAGGATTGTCGGAAGGACATTGTGTAACGAGCATGAAAAAATCAAGACTTTTCGGTCCCGTCAGAAATGGAAGTGTGTATTGGAGATGGGCAAGTTGCCGTTCATTATCGTTACCGCTTTCGCCTTTGCCGTGAAACCAAACGATCAACGGATACTTCCTGCCCGAAACAATTTTAGGCGGACATCGTAACCGGAAACGAATCAATTCATTGTCGTAACGACCACCGGTGTATCGGTAACCCAATGCATCAAAACAGTCCTTCGCTACAGGATGAGCAAGATAACCCGTATCGGTATGTTGTTTGGATTCCTCCGCTGCAGCTTTGGTAATTTCTTGTCTTGAAATTTCGGACACTTTGGCTTTACTCAGTAATTCCAATCGTCCCTGTTTCGATAACGGCAAGTTTTCCGAAGCAAATAATAAATTGCCGGAAAAAGATAGTACAATAACAACGGTTAATATGGTGATTGTTTGTTTTGTTGTCATGTTATTCACTCTGTAACGTGGTTACCCATCTCCATGTTAAAAACGTAATTACTCCAATTATTACGAAAATGATCGTAAAAATCAGAAGTGCCAAAAAGGAAAAGTTTCCATATCCGAACCAAAAATAAAGCGGATAATAAAGCCGCCGTAAAAGTAAAGTCCGGTGTAAAAAAACAAAAACAATAATGAGAAATGTTACTGTTCCGCTTAATCGACAAAACCATTTACATTCCTCTAAACTTTGCAGATCAAATTCGTCGTTGAGATGTTTTTGATAAAGCAAAAACCAGCGGACGGAAAAACCTAAAACGGTGATGAAACCAAGAAAGTACCACCAAGGCCATGTCCGAAAATCGAGTAAATTGAAACAGCCGGTCATTACTGTATCTAAAATAAACGGTTTTAAAAAACAACCGATATTCAGTAAAACCAAACCGGTAATGAGCAACCATGTTGTTGTACTGAATTTCCACCAAGGTTCGTTTGGTGAATTTTGCAACGTTTGTGAAGGTAATGTGTTTTTCATAATTTTTTTCTCCTGTGTTTAATAATGATACGTAAAAGAAAGACAATGATAATACCGGCGATAACCGGCGCAATCAGCATCTTCCAACTCCAGTTTCCAGTAACAATATAGTCGGCGATGGGACCAACAATGTAAGCCATATAGATACCAAAATAGATTTGCAATCGAATTTTCCTTGCCGTCCAACCGCTAAGTAAAAGAAGGCAGGAAATTACTCCCAATACAATAGTAAGACGAATCCAACGGCAACGCCGACGAATAAAATCGAAACAACATAAAAAATCCGTAACGAGCCAGAAAACAGCCGCCCAAAGAATCGGAACTAATAAAAGTGACCAACAACGCGGATCAATCAGATACAAAATCCTATTAATCGTTCGTATATTCCAATCAATTGAGTCGGCAAGTGTTCCGGCAATGAACAAAATCAAACCGAAAAAAAGAATCCAACCCAAGAAACCAAAATTTCGTCCGAAATGTGATGATACGGCGTTGAAATCTGATGTTGTTGTTAACTCGTTATTTTCCATGATAACTTAACCCCGCATGAGTGTGAGTAGCAAAAAAATATTCCTATCAACATCTATTACGATATACTTTTTCTAATTGTAATCAATGGGAGTATCGAAAAAAGAAAAAAAATTAAAATTTTTTTCCTAGCGTTCACTGGCTGGTTGGTAATTCAGGTTGTCCAAAGAAGAACGGGAACATTGGCAACAAACGGAAAACGTTCCCTTGACAAAATGGACACTAAAATATAGCGAAAGGGGCTATTTATTGACCGCGAATAGTATAAAATTAAATAGTATAAAAATTAATTTCAATAACTGAAGGGGGAATGAGAAATGGGTGATTGTGTTTTCTTCGTTAATGTTGTAAAATAACGTTGTAAAATAAAGAGTGCCGGTTTGGTTTTTGTATTAAAAGACTCCACCTTGCTTAGGCGAGATTCGTTTTCATTGAAAAAATTTTTCCGGCAATTGTTCGATCTCTGTTGATCAAAAACATCGGGTTTCCCACTTCCAGACGATTTAGGAAAGAAATGGATGTGAGGATTTTAACCCTTGCAGGGTGTTGTTTATTATTCAAAGAAATTATTAATTATTAATTGTTAGGAGTAATTATTATGATAGAAAATCAATCACTTTTTTCATCGACTTGGAACAACGCTTCAGAAGAAGATGTTTTGTACACACGATTAAGTGTTCCGGCATTGCTTGCGGCATTGTTTGGAGTAACATCATTCCTTGTTTTTATGACACCTTGGTTTTTCTTCCTTAGTATTTTGGGAATACTTTTTTCGTTTATTGCGATTTGGTCTATCGGGAAGGCGGAGGGCAGTTTAACAGGGTTACGGTTTGCGCAGTTTGGATTATGCAGTTCTATTGTTTCCTTAACGGCGGTTGCGATTCTTTGGCCCACATATCACTATGGGGTCAGATGTGAAGCCGACCGTTTTTTCCGTATCTGGTTCGATGCGTTGGGGCAGAATAATATTCCTTTGGCGAAAGGGTTGACCTCGCCATACTGGGAACGTCCGGCTTCGGATAAACCGGAAGAATGGTGGAAAAAACAGTACGAAAACAATTTTTTGCACAAATCAATTCATACTTATACCGAAAACAAACTCATTCGTGTTTTACTTGCGCTTGGCGATAAGGCAAAAGTTTCTTATTACAAAACGCTCTCTGTTACAACCGGCGAGGAAAAAGATACGGTCGTAACATTATACGCGGTGAGTTTTCAAAACGATAACGGTAAAACCGAAACGTTTTTTGTCAAGATGACAGGTAAACGTTCATTTCCGAGCGGTGACATTAAGTCGGCGGGGTGGGCATTGGAAGGCATTCCGACATTCGTTGTACCCGACGAATTAAAGGCAATCGCCAATGTACCGGATAATCTAAACAGTGAAAAACAATAAATTATGTAACTAGGCGT
>JAIROD010000183.1 GCA_031257725.1 Planctomycetaceae bacterium
CTGCAACTATCTGTAACTATTCAGTAGCAATCCTAATTATTTGTAATATATCAGTGGAATTTTTCGGAGATTGAAGTTTATTTTTTACCACCCCTAGCCCCTCCGAAGGAGGGGAATGAGTCCCCTCCTTCGGAGGGGCTAGGGGTGGTCATTCGGAGGAAACGACTGAATAGTTAAAAAAAAATATTTCACTGATATATTCTTATTTTTTTATTTCATTCCGGCGATGGCTTCGGCAACATTTTGGGCGTGTTCGCGGACACGACGGTAAGCGTTAAATTGCGTGTTGAACGCAATCACAATTTGCGGATCAAACTTCTCCTCCGACATGCGTTTAATAAAAAGATCACGAATAATTTTAGCCTTTCGCGTCAGACTATGCCCTTGAGCATGAACTTCGGTTGTTAAATCCGTAAAATCAGTCCTTCGCGCAGAATAGAAACGAATAATCATCGCCAGATATTCTCCAATCGCTTCGTGCAATTCCTTAAATTCCGACTTTTGCGGTTCCGGAATGGTCAGACTGTCTTTCCGCATTTTCAAATCCGACTTGAGAATCACAATCAAATAATCGCTAATCGATTCCAACTCGTCCGCCATACGGAGTTGCTGATGCGCCGCATCGCCAATATCGTGCGAAATATTGCCCGAAAGTAAACTCGATGTGTATTCAATTATCTCATCCTGTAACGTGTCCAATTCTTCTTCCTGATGAAACGCCTTGTCAATCATCTTTTGATCAGGATTTTCCGCGTCAATAATCACCGCCACCCTTTCCAGTAACCGAAGGCAACTATTGCCCATCCGAATCACTTCAATTCGTGAACGTTCAATCGCCATTGCCGGCGTTTCAAGCCGACGAATACCCAGTGTGGTCAAACCCGATTGGGCTTTTTCCGTTTCCTTTTCTCTTTCACGTACATAATATAACAAAAACTTCGCCATCAACCCCGTAAACGGCAAAAATATAATCGTGTTGACAATATTAAACACCGTATGCGTCATGGCAATCCCCACCTTCGGATCACGAATCAATCCCGTTACCGGATCCGTTCCGACAATATAATAAATCAACGGAATATACAACCATCGGAAAATCGACGAAATCCACAAAACGCCAAAAACATTGAACAACACATGGAAGTAGGCGGCTCGTTTGGCGTTGGTGGAAGAACCAATAGAGGCTAGAATTGCCGTAATCGTCGTTCCAATATTTTCGCCCAATACCAACGCCGCCGCCGTCTCAAACCGAATCACGCCAATCGCCGCAAGTGAAATCGTAATTCCCAGTGTCGCCGATGACGACTGAACAATTAACGTTAAAATACAACCAATCGCAATACAAAAATAAACCCCCAATTGCGTCTCGGCGGAAAAAGTCTCCAGCCACGCAGAAAATTCCGGCAAATCACGAAGCGGTATGAAACCATGTTGCATCAACTCAAGACCGAAAAAAACAAAACCAACCCCAAGAACAATCATCGCCAGAAAACGTGTCCGCTCAATTTTGGAAAATAAATAAATCAGTCCCGCCACACCAATCATGTGTAATCCGTATTTTCCAATATTAAGCGTCAGAATCCAACCGGTAATGGTCGTACCAATATTCGCCCCCATAATGACCCCGATTCCCTGAGAAAGAGTCATGATCCGGCTGTTGATAAAACCAACAACCATCACCGTCGTAACACTACTGGATTGAATAATAGACGTAACACCAAATCCGACAAGAACCGCAGAAAACCGGTTATCCGTAACTGTTGCAATTAACTTGCGGAGACTAGGACCTGCAACCAGTTGGAGACCGTCGGACATCTGACGCATGCCAAGTAGAAAAATCCCCAAACCGCCCAACACCGAAAAAAAAATCATCCCATAATCCGGTGTCCATGCCTCAAGGAAAACATGATCATAGAAAACTCGTTTTGAATTCGGGTTTTCAATCCGAAGAATAATTCGACTTGTTCCGGGCTTCTTCCACCGAAGACGAAGTTGACCATTCAACACCTCCGCGTCAACAACTTCCTTTTTACCGCCGTCTTCAAGAATGATCACCGGTTGAGCGTCTTTGAAATCGTCGAACTTTTCGTATTCCCCGCTAACATACGTCGTTATCGTCAACCACGGTTGAAGAAGTATCCGTTGATCAGGAAATAAACGAATAAATTCGTGTTCCGGTTCAGAAGCCTGAAGCGGTAACCACAAAAAGAAAAAATAAAAAATACCCGCAAAAACAAAACGTAACACTTTGGCTAAACTCATAGGAAAACAAAAAAAATTCTCGCAAAAACAATATGATACTGATTAAAAAATAATTTTTAGAGTTCCCTAATATAATAAGGATTACTGCTATTAGACAATTTTTATAGGGATACCGTTCAAATTCAAAAGTAATCGGAAAAACTACTCTATGCAACGTTAAAAAAGAATAACAGATTGCCCAAAATTCGCAAGATACGAGAACCACATAAAACGTTCACCGTTAGAAATCGTATAAGTGAAAGGCAGACGGTGCGGTTTCGCGTTTGGGATTGGCGGTGTGTGGTTCGCCAATAATAGAAAACACAGAGTTGATCACATGCAATACAAACCACTGTCCACAAATCCCGCATTTTCCCAATAAAAATTTTATCGGAGTAATTCCCTTTCTTGATAAATTGAATACAATGTATGCTCAAATAGAAATGTTCAAAAGGTAACTCTAAAAATAAAAACCTGTTGGGTAATAGAATAAAAATTAACTTCAGGCGGAAATGGATTGAAATCAAATAGAACTATCTTTTCCGACGTTTTTTAGAAGTTTCCAAAACGTAATTCGTTTGACAAAATGTTACATCATAAAACAGATTTGTTTTGTCCCCCTATTCATTCAGGACAGGAGAAATAAAATATTTTGGACTCAATCAATATGATCAAACCGCGGCTCACCTCGTTTTATCTGGACTATTTGCAACATCACGACGCTTCGTTGCTGATAGAACAAACCGGTCAATATTACACGCAACCAACACTCATGCGCTTGACCACATCGAAACAAGCGGAAACACGCCGTGCGGCGGCATTGATTCTGGGGTTTGTCGGAACTTATCAGGCAAACCACGCATTGGGAAAACTTCTTAACGATGAAGACCGAAGTGTCCGGCTGTTAGCGGAAAATAGTCTGAAAAATATCTGGCCCCGCGACGGTTCCGAGCAACAACGTCAAAATTTGTACGAAATTATGCGGCATATTAGTGTGCAACATTTTGATGAAGCGGTTCGGTGTGCCAATATTTTGCTGGAGGAATTTCCCTTGTTCGCCGAAGCCAGAAATCAACGGGCAATTGCCTTATTTGCCTTAGGTTCTTTTAAGGATTCTATTGAAGATTCCGCTCTTGTACTCGATTTGAATCCTTATCACTTCGGGGCGGCTATCGGTATGGGGCATGCTTATTTGCAACTTAAAAACCGTGAACAGGCAATCGTTTGTTTCCAACAAGCCCTGCATATCAATCCGAATCTTGAATCGGTGCGCCGCCATTTGGAACGAATCCGACATCAATCCAATGAACGCAGTTAATCTGTTTCAACAACATGGCGAAAACGTAACGGGGCAAACGCGGGGTGAACTCCGCCGTTAACAATCTGTGATAATCTGCGTTAATCTGTGGACAATTCTTTTTGTTTTTATTTTATCCACAAATTGACGCAGATTATCGCAGATTATTTTGAGGAGAGTGAGGCGGTCGAGAAATTTGGGCGCGGATTGCCGTTTGTCAACCGCTATTTTCCTTATTTTGATGTTGGCAACTGTTGTTTGTCAACATCTTTTACCGTAAGCTGATGCATACAGTTAATAAAATTTTACTTGTTATCTATTCAGTAGCGTATTATCAGGAAATACTCAATCAGATAGGTGGACTACCTTTTGATTATTGGACAGTTGATAAATAATAGGCACGCTACTAAATAGTTATAAAATAATCTTTAAGATCAATTTGTGTTTAGGTAAAAAATATTTTTGGAGGTATCCTTTTGACATTTCGCCGGAAAATTGAACATCTATTACTTTCCGAAGTTACCTTGCCGGGTCAATATATCGGCGGTGAACTTGGAAGTATTGTCAAACCAAAAGATTCAGTGCGCGGACGGTTTTGTTTTGCTTTTCCCGATGTTTATACGATTGGAATGAGTAATTACGGTCTGCAACTGCTTTATTCCCTAATAAATCGCCGCAACGATTGGGCTTGTGAACGGGTTTTTACGCCGTATCCCGATATGGAACAGGCGTTGCGAAAACACGGTTTGCCCCTTTATTCACTGGAAACCTTTTCACCGCTCGCAGAATTTGATGTTCTTGGATTTACATTACAATATGAAATGTCGTTCACCAATGTCTTGACGATGCTCGATCTTGGCGGTGTGCCGCTTCATGGTGCAGAGCGGACAATGAATGATCCGTTGGTGATTGCGGGAGGTCCGTCGGCAGTCAATCCCGAACCCATGAGTGATTTCATTGATCTTTTCATCATCGGCGACGGTGAAGAAACACTTCCGGCTGTTTGTGATTTCTGGCTTGAAATGAAACAAAATTTTTCCGACCGCCGTTCCGCATTGCTTGAAACCGCCCGACAATTCCCGTTTGCGGTTGTCCCGCAGTTTTATTCGGTACGTTATGATTCTAATGGACGGGCGTTAAAACCAACCCCAAACGAGTCGGGAGTTCCTGAGGCGGTTCGTCCGGCAATTGTTCAAGATATTGAAACATTTGAACCGCCGATTCTCCGTATTGTTCCGTTAGTCGAATGTGTTCAGGATCGTGTGGCGATTGAAATTATGCGAGGTTGTCCGGGGCGGTGTAAGTTCTGTGTCAGCACGGTACAAAAACACCCGATTCGGATCCGAAGTCCTGAATCAATTGCCCGGATTGCCTTCGAATCCTGTCTGGCAACCGGTTCGAAGGAGGTGTCCCTGCTTTCACTTTCGACCAGCGATTATCCGAAATTTGAAGAACTCATGGAACAACTCCGCCGCGTACTAACTCCGTTAAATGTTTCAATTTCCGTACCGAGTTTGCGCGTTAATCATCAACTCAGTAATGTGATGCAACAGCTGACAACAGAACGGACTTCCGGCTTAACACTGGCCCCCGAAGCGGCTCACGACGAAATGCGGCGGCGAATCGGCAAACCGATTACCAATGCGAATTTACTTGCCGGCTGTGAATCCGCATTTTCTAATGGTTTTAATCGGGTTAAGATGTATTTTCTTTGTGGTTTACCGGAAGAAACAAACGCGGATATTGATGGAATTGTTGATTTATCGCTGGAAATCGGACGGCTCGGCAAACGGATTCGCGGCAGAACGCCGATCATTACAACAAACGTATCAAATTTTGTCCCCAAACCGCATACACAGTGGGAACGTTTGGGAATGCAATCTCAAGGTTATTTTCTTAACGCTCACACCCGACTGGTTAATCGTGTTCGGCGTACCGGAATTTCACTCAAATATCACACGTTGGAAACAAGTTTATTGGAAGCGTTAATTTGCCGGAGTGACCGTCGTTTGGGGCAGGTGATCGAAAAAGCGTGGCGATTGGGTGCACGGCTGGATGCGTGGACGGATTATTTTCGCGGCGACTGCTGGGAACAAGCAATTGACGAAGAAAAAATCAACGTCAATCAAATCGTTCACGAAACAATTCCCGATCACTCAGAACTCCCCTGGGAACATATACGATATGGATGAGTAGTTTAGGGAAAACGC
>JAIROD010000189.1 GCA_031257725.1 Planctomycetaceae bacterium
TTCCTCCGAATGACCACCCCTAGCCCCTCCGAAGGAGGGGAATTATTCCCCTCCTTCGGAGGGGCTAGGGGTGGTAAAAAATAAACTTCAATCTCCGAAAAATTCCACTGATATATTACAGAGAAAGAAACTTGAAAAATCCGCAATACATTTTAATCGCTATTTTACACACCCTACCTGTAAGGTAGAGTAAAATCAACCGGAACTACATCGTTATCAATTCCAAACTTAAAAAACGTAACAAAAAAAAAATTAGAGGTTCTTATTTGTATCTCTTGCACGCTTACGGTAAACGAATTCACTGATTTTGTTACCAATAGGATTGCAAAGCAACGCAAGAATCAGTTTGTACCGTAACGATGGAATACAAACAACACGGCGCGTTTTTCGGATCGCACGGAGTGATGTCCGAACAACATAGTCCGCAGAAAGCCAGAGAATATCCGGAGTTTTATTTTTCCGGAAAAATTTCATCAATTCCGTACTGTGAAACCCCGTGTGCGTCAATCCCGGACAAAGTGCCTGAACACGAACTCCATAGTTTTGAACATCGCATTGAATACATTTGGAAAACGATAAAACATACGCCTTCGTCGCCGTATATTCGGCGGAATTGTTTCCGTATAAAAATGCGGCAACCGAAGAAAGATTGATCAAAAATCCCTTTTTTCGTCGGCACATCGGAATTAACGCCGCACGGGAAAGACGCATCAATGAAATTGCGTGAACCCGAATCATGCTCTCTTCACGGTCCGGATCAACTTCAGGAAACGCATCCGCAAAACCAAAACCCGCATTGTTGACCATAAATTCAAGCGCATCCGACTTCTCAAGACGTTCTTCAAGCCGCTTCACTTCTTCAGTATTGGAAAGATCACAAACAAACGGTTCAACAGAAATATCATATTTCGTTTCAAATTCCGTTTTGATTGTCTCAAGAAGTTGTCCGCGACGGGCAACAATCAATAAATCGTAACCCTCCGCAGCAAGTTGTCGGGCAAACTCCTTGCCAAGTCCGTCACTGGCTCCCGTAATCACCGCAAGCGGACGAATTGAATATTCGTTAGACATATTTTTTTCTTTAATGGTTTGATTGACTAAATCCTATGGGCTTATTGAGTTCTAATTGTCCCTAACTGAAAATTTTAGGGACATTGGGAACAATTAGGATAATAGAAACAAGAATCATTAACAATAATTTATTTGACGGCGTTTTTGGAAGAATCCTGTTGCGTTTTTTTAGAATACTTGCCGCTTCGCGCAAATCCGACATTCTCTTCCGTCTCCTGATTTTGTAACTCATTTTTTTCCGGCGGGTCATTTTTCAAAGAAGATGAATCCAACGAAAAAATAGGATGTTTGCCGAAATTCTCTTTGGGTTTCAAAAAATCGTCAACCGTCCCGCTCACTTCTCGCGAAACAATAAACGAAGAAACTTTACGAGTTGACGCAAAACCAACCGGTTCGTCTTCGGCGATCATTTCCGTCTCTTCCGCCAACTCTTTATCTTTGTCCGGTTTCATCTCGTTCCGTTTGTTTGGTTTTTCCGGTTGGTCTGAAAGTGTTCCATTGGAAATCGAATTTAAGGCAAGACGTTCCGTAATTTCAACTTCTGTTTTCAATCTTGGTTGCGTTCTTTCAATCTTTTTCAAAACAAAAACTTCCTCTTTATCTGATCGCTCTATCGGCGTTTGGGTTCGTGCCTGCACCGGCGGACGCTCCAACTTTGTCCTTTGCGCAGATTCAACCTCCAAAGGAATTAATGTTAAAACCGGTTCCGGTTTTGGATTACTCTTTTCAGGCTTCGTAATAATTTCAATTGTTGGCTTCGAAACAATTTCAGTTGTTGGTGTTGAAATCGTTTCGTCTGCCGGTTTCGGTACAATTTCAGTTGTTGTCGTTTCCGAAATCGTTTCGTCTGTTGGTTTTTGAACAATTTCAAATGTTGTCGTTTCTGAAATAGTTTCGTCCGTTGGTTTTTGAACAATTTCAATTGTTGTCGTTTCTGAAATCGTTTCGTCTGTTGGTTTTTGAACAATTTCAAATGTTGTCGTTTCTGAAATCGTTTCGTCCGTTGGTTTTTGAACAATTTCAAATGTTGTCGTTTCTGAAATCGTTTCGTCTGTTGGTTTTTGAACAATTTCAATTGTTGGAGTTTCTGAAATCGTTTCGTCTGTTGGTTTTTGAACAATTTCAATTGTTGGAGTTTTTGAAACAATGTCGTCCGTTGATTTCGGAGCAGTATTTTCTTGATTTGGTAACAAATTTTGTTGCGGACGATTGGGCGTTACAAATTTTAAGGTATCAGAACTTGTTGTCATTTTTAATTGCTGATCAATGTTCTGTTCGGTGATGGGTTTGACAGACAGTTTTGCCGTATTTTTTGTTTCAGTTTCATTGGCAACTTTGAATCTTAAATTGGCTTCCGATTGCGGCGGTTCCAACGGCGGAAGAACGACTGATTTTTGAACAAAAAAAGTTTCCGGTTGAGGTGTTGTCAGAATCGGCAGGAACGCATCGACATGAGCGAGTGTTGGTTGCGGTAAGGTATTATTGTCGGCAATTTCGGTTTTCAATTTGGGTTGTTGTTTCGGAAACGCCGATTCTTGAACCGTCGCAGCCGGAACCGTCGCAGCCGGAACCGTCATAGCCGGAACCGTCGCAGCCGGAGCCGTCGTAACCGAAGCCGTCATAGCCGGAACCGTCGCAGCCGAAGTCGTCGCAACCGGAACAGATTCGGGGGTTGAAATTGCAACAGAATCAGTTTGTGGAATTGATTCTGTCGGAATAGTTGGAGTTTCTGGAATTGCCTGAGTTGTCGGAATTACTGAAACAGTTGTTTGGGTAATCGCCGGTTGAGGTGATACTTCGGGGGTTGTTGCAATAATTGGTTCAGGAGGTGTAGGCAACGGTTCTGTTTTTTGAACTAAAACAGGTTCCGGCTCCGGTTCAGGTTGAATTGGTTTTGATTGAACGATTTCCGGTTGAACCGGTTCTGCTTGAATTGGTTTTGATTGAACGATTTCCGATTGAACCGGTTCTGCTTGAATTGTTTTTGATTGAACGATTTCCGGTTGAATTGGTTCCGGTTGAACCGAGTTTGGTTTAGAAACAATTTCATTTTGAACCGGTGCAAATTTTAAAACTGTCGGCGGTTGGAACGTATCGTCGAGATTTTTTTGTAACGAATCTGTTTTAACGGATTCCGGCTGAACCGCAACCGGTTTTGCCAGAGCCGCAACATCTTTTTGTGTAACAATTTTATTTGACTTGTTTAAATCGTTTAATATTTTCTGTTGGTCGGAATTTTCTGATTTCGTTGTTGAAGCAATTTCGAATTTCAAAACGGTGGGGGCTTGCATTGATGAAAATTGTACATCAACCTTTTTATTGATTTCCGATTCCTCCTGAACGGTACGTTCAATATCGGATTCATTTTTGGTAACGGAAACAGAATGGTCAAAGGGCGAAGTTGTTGGTTCGGAAGTTTCGGCAACAGGCAATGGAATGGTTTCGGTTATTTCGGTTGTTGTTTTTGTTTCGGTTTTGGCTGACGGTGTATGAGCGGTTTGCGGGAAACGCGATGAATAGGCTAACTGATTAGCCAGTTTACCCGGTATCGGTCTCATCAAGGAAAAAGAACCCGTAACCGATTTTGTTATTAAATTTGTTTCCGGTACGGATTTTGTTGCCGTATTTTTATTCTTTTCCGCTAATTCCGATCCTTCCGAAGTTACGTTATCATTTGGTGTATCATTATTTTTCGGCGCATTCGGATCGACATAAACGTAAGAATCCAATCCTTCCTGAATTCCGATTTTACCGGCTCCGGGTCGCAAAATTGATTTTGTGGAACGTTGGGGCGAAGCGGGACGGTCTTTTGTTACGGGATAATCTTTTTGATTTTCCGGACGTTCCCGAATTTCTTGCAACACCTTTTCCGATGAATTGAGAACCGGAACAGGCGCGTGTGGTTGTTGAAGTTGGGAACGTGTGGAATGAAACGTAATCAGATTGATTGGTTGTTCGAGATGTAAACGTGCGGAAAAATCGGAATTGGATTTATCGGAAACGGTATTTTGCGGAGTTTTGTTTTTGCTTAGGGAGATGCTGATGGTTGCAGCGGAATCGGAGGAAACCGGATGCCAAAACTGTGAAACGGAATTTTTTTCCTCATTCTTTTCTGTTTTTGTCGTCGCCGCAGTCGCCGCCGTCATTGCTGGCATCCCCGCCGCCGAATTTTGAGTCTCAGACCGTGAGCGTATTGTTGTTTTTTCCGATTCGGTTAAGGGAATTTTCCGAACATTAATTGCCGTATATTCGGGAATATTTTTAACCGCAGCGGCATCTTCCAAAGGAACAATTGTTAATGGTCGGACTTCGGGTTGTTTTGGAATATCCAAGTTGTCTTCTATTGAGTTTGAAATCCGAAAATCTGTTGCGGGAAGTGTTCGAATATTATTAGTCTGCGGATCACTCCGAACATCCTGAGAAAAAGTCTTAACCGGTTCATTGGTCAGCGGTTCCGGTTGAAGAATTTTAACAACCTGTTGTCGGGACGGTTCGGGAAACGGTTGAAACGGTTTAACCGTTTCAGGCGATTCTGTTTCAATATTCGAATTAGTCTTGACCGGAAAAGATTCAATCGCCGATTCCGACTCTTGCTGATCCTTTTTCAATTCTTCGACTTTCTGCAATTCTGCGGCAACCAGAAATGGATCACGGATCGGTTCCGTTCGCAACGGTTCCGTTCGCAACGGTTCCGTTTGTAACGGTTCCGTTTGTAACGGTTCCGTTGGCAACGTTTCTTTTTGTAATAAATCCGTTTGTAATCGTTCTGTCGGCAACGGTTCTGTTTGTAACGGTTCTGTTGACGGAGATTTTGTTGGTAACGGTTTTGTTAATAATGGTTCGTCCGAAGGCGAATTTGTTGGTAACAGTTTTGTTAATGACGGTTCTGTTTCTGTTGTTGTTAATGATTTTTGTTGCGGCGTACTATTTTCCAGGGTGATGGGTTGAGGAGTTGCGGCGATTTCGGCAGTTTCCAAACGTAACAGTTCTTCTTTAACACGTTGAACGAGTTCTTTTTTTGTTTGATCGTCCATCGTTACCGTCGGCGATGTTAACGTGTCGGCAGACGGCGGAGTTTGACTTTTTTCAAGAATACTTGCACGTTGTTCGGCAAATTCCGCTTGAGCGTTATTACCTTGTTGCCGATAAATTTTCGCCAGTTCCTGATAAGCCGCCGCATCACCGATAGCCAATTTGAGATATCGAAGTCCTTCGGTTTGCCGGTCATTTTGTAACGCAATAATATGACCGAGATTGAACAAAGTACGGCGATGATCCGGCGTGATCAACAGGGCGTTTTTCAGTATTGTTTCTGCGTCGGCGTAATTTTTTTGGTCGGCGTAAAGTTTGGCGAAATCACAGAGCAAAGCGGTATTTTCCTTATCCCGTTTGATTGCTTCACGAAAATACAGTTCGCTTTCAGTCCATTTTTGTTCTTTTGCTTTGAGAATTGCCAACCGATGCAACACCGGAGATTCCAACCGCACGATATTATTTTCTTTTGCCAACCGGAGACATTGTTCATAAATTGTTTTGGCGTCGGTATTTTTTTCTTGTCGTTCTGCTTGGATTCCTTGCGAAAAGAGTTCTTCGGCTTTCCGGTTTAATTCATCATTAACGGCGGTGAAACAGTACGAACCAAGTAGGCAAAAAATCCCAAAAACGACTGAAATCAGACTGATTTTCCATAAAAGGCGGTATTCGAGTCGCATAAATATTAGACTCCTTTTTGAGCATTTTTTTGAACCAATGACTCGGCAAAGGCAAAATATATCGGATATATCGGTTCTAACAATCCTGCGACTTGAAATGGACTTTCCAGATTACTCGATCAATCGTCCTTAAAATCCCGCCTGTCCTTGCTGAAAGTGGAAATTTAGATAATTTAGGGACTTTTGGGGTCAAGAAAAGGTAATCTCTAATAATTCATAATTTACCGAAAGTTAACGGCGTGGGCTTGCCCCGCGTTGTTCGACTTAACCCCCAATCGCGGGGTAAACCCCGCCGTTAGCAATCGCGGGGTAAACCCCGCCGTTAACAATCGCGGGATAAACCCCGCCGTTAACAATCGCGGGGTAAACCCTGCCGTTAACAATCGCGGGGTACCCCCCGCCGTTAACAATCGCGGGGTACCCCCCGCCGTTAACAATCGCAGGGTAACCCCCGCCGTTAATAATCGCGGGATAAACCTCGCCGCTAACAATCGCATGTTGCAAGAACCAATATTACAAAATACCTTAAAAAATAAACCGTTACAACATGAGATATTTTTTCGTTATTCCAGCATATTTAACGGGTTTGCCCGTGAAATATCATGGTGTCCCGTGATATTTCACAGGTTTATTGTAAAATCTGTGAAAATAGGAAAGTTGTAGCATGATTTTAGTTGAAAATTTGTTGTGGCACGATTCTTGCAATAATCATTTTGAGTTTGTTTCATATTGATTGTGTTACTTGAACAATACAATATAAACGACAAAAAGTTTTTCCAAACAAGACGAATCAAGGAGTTAGCCATGACAAAAAATATTAAACATAATATTTCGCACGCAAAATATTTCCGGCAACATATCCATGTCCAATATTGCCGAGTGAATTTACGTCAAAAAGTAAATTTATGTAAAGATGGGGGGGGGGGGGGGCTCTAGGCTAATTAGAGAGGCTTTCACACTTGTAGAACTGCTGGTTGTGATTGCAATTATTGGTCTATTGATTGGATTACTTCTTCCGGCAGTCCAGGCGGCAAGGGAAGCAGCCCATCGAATGTCTTGCTCCAATAATCTTAAACAGATTGGTCTTGCGCTGCACAACTACCATTCTACTCATAACTCTTTTCCGCCTGCTCTTGGTGGTCATCCCGTTTGGAATGGAACGACAGATTCCTCTGGAGTAAAAAATCTTGTTGCGCGGCGGAGTATGTTGGTGGCGTTGCTTGCTTTCATGGAACTACACGCACTCCACGAACAAGCCTATTCCATCAATTCTGTAGGTCCCTCCCATGATTTAACGGGTGATGGTAAGGTATGGGCAACTCAAATACAAGGGTTTATCTGCCCTTCCGATACAGGACGCGGTAAGTCCGTAATGCAAGCCAATTCCGATACGAATGGACGGACAAGTTACATTCCTTGTCTGGGTGATTGGGCAGATTCCGTTTTAGCCGCAAATGTTAATCGCCGATACCCCAATCCGCGAGGATTTGCCAGTTCTACACAAGATGACCAAGCCAATATGAGTCCCATTCGTTCACTTAGCGATATAACCGATGGAACCTCCAATACGATTGCCTTTAGTGAAACAGTTATCTCGACAGGATATGATAAAGTTCTCGCGAAATCGGGAACATGGATTGATGCCGTTGCCATACCGCAAAATACAAAGGCAATTGTTATGTCAACCGCCAATCCGGCAGCCTGTTTGAGTAACGTCTTGAATGGTGAATATACTGGGACTATTGCGGATATTTTGAATTGGAAAGGAACGAAATGGGCAGCCGGTCATCCCTCGCGAACCGCATTTTCAACGATATTGCCGCCCAATAGTCCAAGCTGCGTTTCCCAAAGCAACGATGCACAGGCACGAACTCTCAATTCCGCTTCCAGTCAACACGCAGGTGATATTGTACAGAACTTGTTGGTTGACGGAGCGGTTAGACCGGCATCCGGTGCAATTGATACGGGAAACCTGCTTAATACAACAACTCCCGGAAAAATCAAAGATTCCGGCGAATCCGATTTTGGTGTTTGGGGTGCACTTGGTACGATTAACGGAGGAGAACCCAACTCTCTCTAAAAATAAATTATTGAACTTAAATTGTCTCTAAATGATTGAATTGATGAAACGTTTTTTAGTTTGTTTTTTGACCGGCTTTTTTTGTTTCACCATGATATTCGGTTGCGGAAATCGCCGTCCGCCCGGACTGCCGAAGTTGACCGCCTGTGAACTTACCGTTTTGGATGACGACGGTTCACCGGTGGAAAATGCGATTGTCATGTTGTATCCGGTTGAAGGAAAATGGTACAGTAATGGAAAAACAGATTCGGCGGGAATTGTTAACGTTGCGGTCAATGGTTCTTTTCCCGGAGCGGCGCAGGGGGAATATAAAGTTACCGTTAAAAAACAAGGCTTCATTTTTCCTTCGGATTATAATCCGGATACCGAAAATTCAAGCGAGGCTGTTGTTCATAATTATATTGCTGAAGAGTTTGTATTACCTAATAAAACACCGTTACAAATCACTGTCGGAACAAATCCGGTTAAGGAAATACTGACTATTAAAAAAGCAGAACCTAAGAAAAAGTAACAATTAACTAAAACAATTAACTAAAACAATTAACCAAAACAATTAACCAAAACAATTTTACCCAAATTGTACAAAATAAGGAGTTTCTATTATGAAAATTACATTTTTTCGCGGATTTACGTTGGTCGAACTTCTGGTCGTGATTGCCATCATCGGAGTGCTTATTGCGTTGCTTCTTCCGGCGGTTCAGGCGGCGCATGAGTCTGCACGGCGTATGCAGTGTTCGAACAATTTGAAACAACTCGGTTTGGCAGCGCATAATTATAACGATGTTAAAAAATCGTTTCCGGCGTTGAATGGTACGGTTTGTTTTCAAGACGGTTCGGTGATGGACTATTACAGTATTTTTTTTCACCTTTTGCCCTATTATGAAGGTCAAAGCCGATATGATGCTATTGTCGGCAGTCCGGTTGGAATCGGAGAAGCGTCCGCTAATATTAACCTGCAAGGGATTATTCCAACATTGTTGTGTCCGTCGGAACCGGATGGTCGTTTACCCGGGTTGGCAATCGGCAGTACGCCGGAAACCGCTAGAAATAATATTGTTGCGTGTATTGGAGATTATATTTGTCGCAACAATCATCCAAACATTACCCAAACATCAAACGCCTTTGGTGTTGCTCGTGCTCCCTTCCACACAACACGTGATTCAACCGGTAGCGGTACGGCGATTATTCCCGTCTGGAAAACGGTTGCAGAATTTCGCGACGGTCTGAGTAATACGATGGCGTTTAGTGAAACTATTATTTCTGCACCGGAACCATCTCGTGAACCGCGCCGTTTTGTTGTTGCGCAGGGATGTGCTGCGCCTTCGCCGGGCAGTGAAACGGTTGCGCCTTTTTCAAAAAGTCCGCAAACATTGATTGATGCTGTTTTGGATCCTGCGGATCGTTCCCAACTTCGTCAATCGGTGGTTACGGCAACACTTGGCAATGTTTTTCGCGGGCATAGCTTTTCGTTAGGTTATCCTGCTCGTGTTGGTTTTTGTGCGGCAGTTCCGCCTAATTCGCCTTCGGTGGATAATCGTAATAATGCAACAGATCCGGAAAAAGGTTGGGGGGCATTTTCCGCTTCAAGTTATCATGTAGGCGGTGTTAATATTGCCTTATTTGACGGGAGTTTACGTTTTATTTCCGATAATGTTAATCATGGAGATTTAACACTTACTGTTGTTCGACCAGGTCCAAGCCCTTATGGAATTTGGGGAGCATTAGCAACCATTTCCGGTAAAGATTCCATTTCGTTTTAAAAAATAAAAATTAAATCAAATCCGCATAAAGCGGAAAGATATTTAATTTTTAGAAGTTTTGAGGAATTTTATGAATTTCAATTTGAGTCGTTTTGTTTTGGTTTTCTTGATTCTTTGTTTAATTTTCCGGTTTTCAACCGGCTGTTATAAGGGACGGCAAACTCCGGCGGGTCTTCCGAAACTTTATCGTTGTGTAATTCATTTGACTCAGGAAAATCAACCTATTCCCGATGCGATGGTTTCACTTCGATCGGTGGATTCCGGTAATAAACAATGGTCAATTAGTGGTTCCACTGACGAAACAGGTAAAGCCGAAATTTTTACGGAACTCTATTTTAAGGGAGTTCCGGCAGGAGAATATAAAGTTGTTGTTTCAAAAACAGAAGTAATTGTTCCGCCGACTCCTGCTGTTTTGCCGGAAAATGAAGAAGAACGGACAAAAATCCTTAATCGAATTGAGTCGGAAACTAAAGAATACAGTGTTATTGCTGCCGAATTTTCCGATCTTAAAACAACTCCGCTAACAATTAACGTACAAGAAAAAGAAACTGAAGTTTCATTAGAACTTGGCGCGAAAGTTACGAATCGAACCCGTTAAACTGTTTTCGGTTATTCCAGTATATTTAACGGGTTAAGCCGTGAAATATGCTAGTTAAGCCGTGATATTTTATAGTTTAACGGTGAAATTTGTTAAAATAAGGGGGATTGGGGGCGAAAATTGCTTTGGCATGACTTTTGCAATATTGATAATCTTAAATAGGAAACGATAAAGATTTATTTTGTATCACAGTTTCTATTGTTTACTAGCCAATTAAACAACAAAACCAATTCCGAAATAATCAGAAATTTTTTTAAATTTCCAGAAAGAAGAAAAATCGTAATATATCAGTGGAATTTTTTTTTTTAACTATTCAGTCGTTTCCTCCGAATGACCACCCCTAGCCCCTCCGAAGGAGGGGAATTATTCCCCTCCTTCGGAGGGGCTAGGGGGGGTAAAAAATAAACTTCAATCTCCGAAAAATTCCACTGATATATTACGAA
>JAIROD010000191.1 GCA_031257725.1 Planctomycetaceae bacterium
TTTGTAATTATTCAGTTTCTACCAACATTTTGTCCCTATGGGACAGAAACACAAATATTCATCGTGACCAAATTGCCCCCCCAAAATATGAAGTAATCAGAAAAATTCCTTCAAAAAGGAAAATCCCTGTTGACAATTTACGTTGTTCCATGTAAACTGTGAAACTCATTCAGTTGCGAGACATTTTTTTCTTGCCGTGTTGTTTTTCGGCAATGTTTCGCGGTTATTTTAGTAAAACCTTATAAAATAAGGAGATTGACAATGAAAAATGTAATGATGTGTTTGGTTGGGATTTTGGTGTTTTTCTTTGAAAAATGCCAAATGTTAAAATGGGCAAGACAGGGGGGGGGGGGCAGTATGTAGGAAAGAGTTAAGAACGGAGAGCGGAAAAAGTTGGTTTTCCAGTGGTTTCTCCGCAAAATCCGTATCTTTTGCTCGTTCTTCACGGTTCGGCTTTACCTTAGTCGAACTTCTTGTGGTGATTGCGATTATCGGGGTGTTAATCGCTCTTCTGTTGCCGGCAGTGCAGGCGGCTCGCGAAGCCGCAAGACGTAGTCAATGCACGAACAAATTAAAACAATTGGGACTTGCGTGTCATAATTATCACAATGTCCACAATTCATTTCCGGCTGGTCGCCCCGGTTCCTCTTCCACTAACACAACCAATGACCCCACTTTTCAGGAATGGTCACGGTTTAGTGTGTTCGTTGCGGTTTTGCCATTTATTGAACAAACTTCGTTGTATGAAACGATTACAATTGCGATGGGAGTAAAAAAACTCGGAGGCGCAACCGTTAATGCAAACGCTTTTCACCCATGGGAAGGTTCGGAAACTGGAGCAGGCGGAAGCGGTGCTGTTTGGCGGGCTGCCCGGACAAAACTTGATCCGCTGTTTTGTCCGTCCGACACCCAGTGGAAAGTCCGAAACTATGATGATCACGGTCCTACCTCTTATGCTGCCAGTGCCGGAGATTACACTCCACTGACAGATGATTACCAGTTTGGACGTTCCCGCGGTCCCTTCGCGCCATGCCGTTGGTTCGGACTGGAATCCATCACCGATGGAACAAGTAATACGATTCTTTTCAGCGAACATGTAACTTCACGGCTAGACAGAAAAGTTCGCGGAGTTGTTGCTAATATTGCAACGTCAAGTTTACCGGCAACCTCCGGCGGTTGTGAAACTACTTTTATCGCTAAAACCTGTTTTGATACTGTTTCAGGTGGGGAATATACCGGTTCTGTTGGAATCAGTTCCGGTTATGGCGACCGTTGGATGGATGCGGCGAATTATTTTACTTGGGTTAATATGATTCTCCCGCCGAACTCACCAACTTGTCGGACTTCCGGCGATCCGAACCCAATGATCAATCCGCCAACCAGTTTTCATTCGGGCGGAGTCAATCTGACATTAGGCGATGCCGGTGTCCGCTTTGTTTCTGATACCATTAACGCCGGAACATTAACCGCTTCGGGACCTCTTTGTGTTTCGTCCGGTCCATCACTGTTTGGCGTTTGGGGAGCAATGGGTTCCAAAGACGGCGGTGAAATTGGTACTCCGTAAATTTTGTTTTCAAATTGTATTCTGTTACTTATTTTTGTACACTTTTATAAGGAAAAAACGATGAAAAAATTAATTTTTAACGGTTTTACATTGGTGGAACTTTTGGTTGTTATTGCAATCATCGGCGTTTTGATCGCTTTATTACTTCCGGCTGTTCAGGCGGCGAGGGAAGCGGCGCGACGAATGCAGTGTTCCAATCATGTTAAACAATATGTTATTGCTTGTCACAATTACCACGACAACAATAAAACGTTTCCGGCTGGGCGAGCACATTTTGTTCTCATTCCGTCGGAAGCGTCCGCATCGGCAAGCACGAACCTCAATAGCCAAATCGGAACCTGTGTATTTCTTCTACCTTTTGTAGAACAGCAGGCAAGATATGACGGATTGAAACAAACAATGATTAGTGAAAACAACAGCCATCCCCATACCAGCGGAGGCGAATATCGTCGAGGAATTATTCCGACATTCCTCTGTCCATCCGATCCGAATGCCCGTGAACCTGGAGGAGACAACTCTCAATCTGCACGGTGTAATATGGTTCCCTGTTTTGGCGATACGTTACACTATATCAATGGCGGTCAATTGAAAGCCAACGGTAAAATTGATAGTCAAAGTAAAACGAATTGCATGAGGGCAACCTTTGCTCCGCTGACTTGGCACGGTATTGATTTTATCAATGACGGAACCAGTAACACGATTGCAATTAGCGAAGGCGTTTCCGCTTCAGGGCGTAACGATAAAACGGTCAAAGGCGGTTTTGCTGCCGCTAATGCCATGTGGAATCCAACCGGGACAACGGCAAACGGTTCACGTCCGTCGGAATGCTTGGCGTTGATTAGTGCAAGTGATCATACAATGCTTGATATTCCCGATAATCCCAACACTCATCGTTGCGCCCGATTTTTGTCGGGAACACCGGTTAATAATGGATTTATGACCGTTTTACCTCCAAACTCTCCAAACTGCGTTCATAGTGGAGAGACTCCTCCGAGCGATGTTAGTCCAACTGTGATGCTTGCTTCCGCATCCAGTTATCATGCGGGCGGCGTCAATGTTGGATTCTGCGATGGTTCGGGACGGTTTGTTACGGATAATATTGATTGCGGTAATCTCGTTGGTCCCCATCGGAATGAACTTCAATCGAAAAGTCCTTACGGAATTTGGGGAGCAATGGGAACTCCCGCTCAAGGCGATTAACTGATGACTGCAATTTAATTCAGATTCCCGAAACAAAAAGAGAGGAAAACAAATGCGGGAGAAATTAAAACTCTCCCGCATCTGTTTTACAATAATTTTAGTAACTGTCTATTTTAGTTCCGCAATTACAAATAATGAAATGATTATTTTTTACATAAATTCAGTAATGTTCCACCGCCCTGAAAGGGCAATATAGGCTAGCCCGCCGCATCGCGGCGGGTTCAATTCCCCAAGAGATCAACGCCCTGTAAGGGCAAAATAGAGTTAATAGACCTTTTCGCTAACTGAAGGTAACTGTCTATTTTCAACACGAACGACACGAAACACACGAAAATTATATGAAAAGGACAACAGAAATCTTTTTTGTATTTTTCTTGTTATTTCGTGTATTTCGTGTTAAAAAGATTAAAACAAAGTATCTATTCACTCGATTGGATGTTTTACATTTTGCGATTGATTTATTACAACGAACAACCCCTTTAGGGGTTCAATGTGAATAACCGCCGGTTTCAACCGGCGGTAACGGACACTCAACCACCTCAACCCCTTTAGGGGTTGTCCCAAAGCGGCATTAAATTTGATTGATATTTTTTAGTGCAACCCCTAAAGGGGTTGAGTTTCGTGGGGTGCTTTTCCGCCGGTTGAAACCG
>JAIROD010000196.1 GCA_031257725.1 Planctomycetaceae bacterium
TATTCATTTTAGCAAATTCGGCTGATATATTACAAAAAAATATTCCACTGATATATTACGTAAATTTTACATTTTTAATTTTCGTACATACAAATTTCAATTTAAAATAGACAGTTACAACCAAACCACTGAATAGATACGTTTATTTTTTACCACCCCTGCCCCTCCGAAGGAGGGGAATTATTCCCCTCTCCTCCGAAGAAGGGGAATTATTCCCCTCTCCTCCGAAGGAGGGGAATTATTCCCCTCTCCTCCGAAGGAGGGGAATTATTCCCCTCTCCTCCGAAGGAGGGGAATTATTCCCCTCTCCTCCGAAGAAGGGAATTATTCCCCTCCTTCGGAGGGGCTAGGGGTGGTCATTCGGAGGAAACGACTGAATAGATACAAAAAAAATATTCCACTGATACATTACAATATATTTTTTTTCATAATTTGTTAAACCGCAACAGGAAATACTCCGATAATCCAACAAACAAGGTAAAACCTGAATCTTGTTACTTTGCGGTAAAATAATTTTAAGATTTATGTGTTACTTTGACTGAATTTTTCCGCACGACAATCCGAAAATACAAAAAGTAAAAAGTCTTTTTGAGATTGTTTCCGTGATTCTGATTTCAACTCGTCAACTTGAAACTCGTCAACCTGAATTTAACAATACCATGAGTTTAACAGCAAAAGTAGAAAAAAATCGACTCACGATTAAAATGTTTACAATCTTGTTAAGTTACCTTCGCCAAATGTTAAAATGGGGAAGGGGGGGGGGGGTACGTAGAGTTTTCCGATAATCAACCGTTTTGTAGAATTGCCGCTGTAAAGCGTTTCGGTGAACATTTTCGTTTTTTCTGCCGCTTTAATAACTTCCACCATCACGATAATTTCAATTATCATCTTCCGCAAACTCCGTTTGTTCGTTTGTGGTATCTCTTGGCTGTAATTGTATTGATTACAGTGGTTTTGCTCGCTATCATTGTTCCCTACCAAAGGTATATTTCAACTGTAACTTCTCTAGTTACCGTTTTGTTTTCTGTATCCTTTTTTTCTAAAATTTCTACATTACTATTATTATTCGGCGGCAATATTTTTGCGCCCATTTTTATTTTTTCGAGTGCTTTTCCCGATTGCGTTTGTTTGTTTCTCCTGTGTGCCTCGTTGTCGTGTTTACGGTCGATTCTGTTTTGACGAACAGTTCAGTTTCGGCTGGCGATTTCGAGGCTTTTTTTCCTTTTTTAACATTTGCATCATTGTCAGAGCCGTTCAGAGCCGCAACCGGAAGGTTGCGTACGTTGCGGCAACGGACAGGAACAGAATAATAAATGCGTGACTCGCAACTTTCCGGTTGCGGCTCCGATGCCTCCGACGGCTGATTTAATTTGTATTATTTTTGTTGGAATTTCTCTCCCCGGGAATATACCAATTTAATTTATTGGGCATTATTACGAGGAAAATTTTGATCTTGTTGAAGTGACAAAAAGGTTTTGTTGCGCGAGTATCAAAAATCACCTTAAACATAATGATTTGTTCACGGAAGTACTGCAAAACGAGGTGTTTTGCCTACGGGAACAATAATTGTTTCACGTTAAAGGAGAGTTTAATATGAAAACAAAGAATTTATGGAAGTACGCCTTGTCGGGACTACTTCTCGCGTCAATGTCGTTGTGCGCACTCGCACAAGTAACTCCAAGCGTTACCGTTCCGAATAGAGTCACAACAGTACAAACTTTTGTAACTAACGATGATGTCGGGGTGTTGATTCTCGGAACTGGAGCCAATAGTGGGGAGGTTGATTTCGAAGATGCTACGGGTGCTGGGCAGGTGTTGAGATACGGTGCTGGAACCGGCTCAATTACACTGCAAGGTGTCGATGTTCAGAATGTAAATTACAACAATGTAGGAACGGGATCCGCTGGTGTTGCTATTCGCACCGGTCAACCCGACTCACTGTCAGACAAAACCATCAACACGGGTAACATTAATTTTGCAGGAAGGTCCACTAGAGGTATGGCGGGATTTTATTATGAGACAGATAATGCGCTTCCCGTAGCATTTGACGGCGATTTAAAAATCGGCGACGTTAACGTTAGAAATGACGATAATACGTCAGTTGGACCGACTAGCGGTGTTACATTCAGAGATACTGCTGGTATCACAGCTGATATTGTCGGCAAAGTAACAACCGGAAATATCACAGTGCAGGGTTTTGATGCTCATGGATTTGGAGCCAAAGTTCTGAGAAATAGTACAGAAGTTACGCTCGGTAATGTGGATGTAACTGCCGGTGCCAGTAATTTGTGGGGAAATAATGGTGTTATTGTTAGCCATGTCGGTGAAAATGATGGGGCAGCTAATGGGACTGCAAAACTCACGGTCGGAGATGTTAATGTTACGAGTGCTGGCGGTCTTAGTGTCGCTGGTATCAATTTTCGGAATATTAACAATGACGGCGTTGTAGAAGCGAAAAATGTTACTGTTAAATCCACTGGTGCCGGTGTTGCGGCTAGTGGTGTTTGGGGGGAGCTTATAAACCCCCAAGGCAAATTTTCAGTTGAAAAAGTTCAGGTTGACAGTGCCGCAGATGCTTTCGGCATTATTGCTACAGGAGCAGCAGGAGCAAGTGCGTTTTCTGTAACAAAAGATGTTGTTGCCAGATCGAGTGCTACAGCTGGTGCAGGTGCGAATGTTATTGGTATTAGTACAAATGGCGGTAACAACAATCTTACGATTGATACGACGGACGGTGATGTTCAAATCAGCGGTATTGCCAATCAGACCGGTAACAATGTATTCAGTATCGACATGCGCGGCGGAGCCAATGATACGCTCACCATTACAGGTGCAAACAAGCATAGTAACCGCGGTCAAGAATTTGATGTGGTCAATGTTGAAAATGTTCGTTGGGCGACAGATGCAGAATATAATCCTGTTTCATCGTTTGTATCGAATATCGCAACAAGACATCAAGTTGCAACCGGTAATACTGCCATCGTTCATGGTTTTGTTGCCGTTAATGGCGGTAACACTTATACGGTTGGCAGTGCGGCGGACAATCAAAATGCCGGTACGCTTGTGCTTCACAATTTGACAGCCGGTAATGTTACGGTAAACAATGGTCTCCTTGCGCTTGACGGCAGTACACGCAGCACTATTGGTACATTAACAATTGGTAACAATAACGCGGCGGCTCAGGCTCCGGCAGCTGTTGCACTTTACGGCAACACCAAAGCAGGAAACATTGGTTTAGCGGTCAATGGCGCACCGGCAGTACTCGGTAACGCGGTTGTTGATCCAACAACAGGTGAAAGTGTTCTGTCGTTAAGTACCATTACGGAGTACACACTGAACGCCGGTAAAACCGCTTATGTTGCGAATAATCGTAAGCGAGCGAGTTTAGCGGATGGATTTTTGCTTCCGGCTTCGATTCACCGTTACAACACCGGTTGGGCAGCAACTCGTGATCATCTGATTTCCGGCGGACAACGAGTTAAATCCGGCAAGGGAATTCTCGGACAAGCTCCGTGTGATCCTTGCGAACCCGTTTGCGATGCCTGCGAACCGGTTTGCGATGCTTGTGAACCGGTTTGCGAACCGTGTGAGCCGACCTGCGATGATGTCGCGTGCAATCCGTGTGATCCTTGCGGTTCCAAAGGGTTGTCGATTGGACGTAGTGTGTGGGTCAACTACATTGGCCGTTCCAACTCCTATCAGAGTTCCTACACCAATATCGGAATTGCAAACGGTGATTGGGAAATCGGAACCGATGGTGTTCAAGTTGGTCTTGACCTTTTCAAAACCGCCAAAGCACAACTCGGTTTGTTATTCGGTTACGAAGGTTCCAAAGCAACCTTGCGTTCAGACCGATTAGATGCCGACGACGTTTATTTCGGAGCGTATGCGGCTCGCGTTTTCAGTAACGGCGCTGATTTCCGCGCGGTGTACAATTACGGCTCGCAAGATTACAAGTTGACCCGACTCGATCCGGGACTCGGCTTTGACTGGCATTCCCACAACTCCGCCTTCGACGGCAATACCCACGAGGTCAATCTTGAACTCGGTAAACGGTTTTTTGCCAATCGTCGATGGAGTTATCGTCCGGTCATCGGTTTTGATCTGTTGGTCAACAACTGGGATGCCGCGCAGGAAGACGGCAACTTAGCAACCGCTATCGCCTACAATGATGCCGATTACACCCAAGCGTTTTTACGCATTGGTAGTGATTTGAAATTTGTCAAAGGCGGTTTCGTATTCAATTCCGGTCTCTATTATTCATACGATTTGAATGGGGACGAATTGAAAACAAAAGTCTTTGCCCGTGACGGGTCGAAACTCGGTTACGACAAAGCGATTAACAGTACGTTGTACGGTTCCAAGTTGGGACGTTCCGTGTTGACGTTCAATGTCGGAGGTTCACTCGCCCTAAGCAGCAGAACTTCCGTCTTCGGCGGCTTCACCGGTGATAACTCCTTCGACCGTGACGGCGATAAATTCCAAAGTAACGGTTACGTCGGTCTCCAATATCAATGGTAGATTGCGCAGCAGAAAATTGATAGCGGATAATGGATAGAAACAAAATTCGTTTGCTAAAACATTATCCGCTGTCGTTCTTAATGTCCTATCTGTTTCTGGGAGCGTTTGTTGTTTGGGGACAGATCACCCGCCGCAAAACAATAAATGCTGCCCTTTGAAAATTATCTGTAACCAACGCGGGGTGAACCCCGCCATTAACCAACGCGGATATAGATACCGAATCAGCGGTAGGCGACGTTTCGCCGAGCGGTTGCCTACCATCGAATGACCAATCCGCTGAATAGTTATAAAAAAATATAAAATGAGGACAACGTAAAGTATCGCAACAGGTTACGGCAATAACCCCATGCGGGCAATTAAAGTACATAAAAGGTCATTGTTAAAAAATGGCTTACAGAACCTGCAATTACAAATAGATGCCATAAACCATGAAAATGCCGTACTTTCTGATCATTGACATAAAAATATACTCCGCCCGTATAAAAAAGTCCGCCGATAACAAGCCAGATAAAGCCGCCTATCGCTAAACTTTTTATTAACGGAACAATTCCTATCAAAATCAGCCACCCCATTGTAACGTATATTATCAAAGAGAGAATACGTTTTGATGATTTTGTGAAACATTCCTGAATGATCCCAAACAAAGCCAACCCCCAAGCAACACCAAAGAGACTCCACCCCCAACCGCCGCGCATACTCACAAGCGTAAACGGCGTATAGGTCCCGGCAATAAAAAGATAAATACTCAAATGATCTAACTTTTGTAAATATTTTTTATTTCGAATATCACGTTGACCGTCAATTCCATGATAAATAGTTGAAATCCCATATAACGTAACCAGCGTCGCTCCGTAAATACTAAAACCGACAATTTTCCAAACATCGCATTGTATCGATGCCCAAACAACCAAAACAATAAGCGCAGCAACAGAAAACAAAAAACCGAACAAATGTGTAATCGTATTAAACTTTTCTCCCTCTTGCATGTAATCGCCTCCTTTTAAAAACATGACCGTTCACGAAAAATTGCTTACCTGCAATCGTTTCGTCTCTTTAGTTTTTGGGTTTGTTTCGTATTTTCAAAAAATAAATTTACAAACGAATCCAATTAAAAGTAATATATCAGTGGAATTTTTCGGAGATTGAAGTTTATTTTTTACCACCCCTAGCCCCTCCGAAGGAGGGGAATGATTCCCCTCCTTCGGAGGGGCTAGGGGTGGTCATTCGGAGGAAACGACTGAAT
>JAIROD010000200.1 GCA_031257725.1 Planctomycetaceae bacterium
CTGTTAACGTCTTTATTTTTTGTCCAAAAATATCTTTGTGACGCTCCATCACTTCCGGTAACAGGACGTTGTCGGAAGGACTGTTTTCAAACGCTTGATAATCGGTGATAAATTTTCCGGTGTTTCAGAAAGTAATATTTTATGCCCGAACTCAACGGGTTTGTTACGGCGACCGCGCATGATCAATTCCGTGTGCGGTTCAAATAAACTGAACGCTTTTCCGTCACAGTCGTATCTGCACGAATATCATCAATATTGATACGATTTTACGCCTTCATGTGAATACCAAACAATTGATTAATCGTACCCCACGTTTCGGGGGTAATCGCATTAAAGGCACGGCAAAGAAGAGTATGATCAATCGTGTGTTTTTTCGCAACCTTCCGGTTGCGGCTCTGAAGGTTACTCAGAATATTGCTCAGAATATTGCTCTGAAAACGGACGGCATGGAACACGTGATAACCCTAATCGTTACCCAAAAACAACAAACACTCCCGTCCTAAAACAATGGATATAGTTACAAAACAGAAAACAGAAACAAAAAAAACAGTTAACCGGCAGACTTCTTGTCGGATTTTTTTTCTGAAGATTCTTTCTTTTTTACTTTTAACGGTACAAAAAGATCAAACGCATCTCTTGGCGTCCACTTCGGCGGATAAAGTTCAAAACATGCCGATTCCATGTCAATATCATACTCTTTTTGTGACAGAATCCAAGTACTGTAAACAGTATGGTAAGCCATTAAAATATCCGACGCCATAGGAATTAAACAGCGTACAAATTTACCGGGAGGTAATTCCAAAATATCCATCCCCTTAGGAATAGGAACTTCAGGAGCAATTTCCGATGCCGTCCAGAAATCCAGGGAAACATAAGAATTCGTCTTGATAAAAAGACCATAGGATTTTTTGTTTTTCCAGCCCGATAATTTTTTCGTTTCAGAATAAAATTTACGCCAGAGCGGGGAACAATCATAAGATGCCGCCGGAATCGTTGTTTGTGTACGGAATCCCGCCAGACGCTTCGCCGGATAATCAATAACGGTTATTTCAAAATCAGTGGTTAAATTAATCATGAGTGTTATCATAAGTATAAGTATTTCAAAAATTCAAAATAAACCAAAGAGATTCTAACGTTTAACTCTTCAGCTTCAGTAACTATTAATACAATCTCTGCAAAACAGCAGAATGTTCCAATTAAGGAGAATACTCCACTACAATACGGTTGCGCATTCCTACAAAACCGAATTTTTAAGTATGGATATATGGATAAATATACCTGACCCAACGCCGTTCATATCGCGTTGAAGTTTGAAATCTTGACTGCATCAGTTTCAAAACTATTTTTACACCCAATAGTTTTGAGAAGTTTCATTCAGAAGTTGGAATATAATTCGTTGATGTTCTGTTGGCGGGAACAGCAAATGTCCGATAAGGTTCAACGACATCTTAACGGACAATTTTCTTTCTGTTCAATTTTTGCAGCATGACCAGACGAACATACTAAAATTTTATCTGGATTTCTTTTGCATGTCAAAAAATGGTTTTCTCACAGTATTGCGTTTTACAAAATAAAAACCGATAAAATACGTTTTCCAAACCAATCCGATAAAATTTTTGATAATTTAAAGAAGATATAGAAAATAGAAAAGATTTTTTTGTGTCATTGAGGCTTAAATTTTTTTGAATTTTTTTAGTTTTATTTAATTTTCTTTATGATGGTGGAACTTGGTTAGGTGATATTTCGCTTCACATCACGAAATTCACATCACAAAATATGGGCGTTATTCAAACCGGACATCTCTCATCATTCAATTTTTGTAATTATTCAGTAGATTGGTCATTTGATGATAGGCAACCTTTCGCCGAAAGTTGCGTCGGCTTGCAGATGGAAATTACAAACCAACCATTGCGACCTTTCGGCGAATGCGACTACCTCTTGAGTTCACCTACCTCTTGAGTTTGCCCACCTCTTGAGTCGCTCACCGGATGAGTATTTCCTGATAATACACTACGGAATAGATACAAAATTGTTATGTTTCGACAATAATATCGGTAATTAATCGTCATTTTCTGTGGAAAAATAGATACAAATCCGCCGAATTAACCAATTAGGTCAAATTTTTATCCGTCATCAAAAAATAAAATGACCGGTTGATTTTTTTTTTTTTAAAAGTAAGATTTATCCGGTCAATGAGGACAAGAATTTTCGGCTTCTTCGAACATCACTGTTCCATCGTTGTTTCCGTTGTTCGGTATCGGTAATCGTCATTGTTGACCGAAAGTTGAAACCATATTCGGTATATTGGTTTTCGCTTTATTTTGGCAAAATCATTAGAAAATTAAAAAAACGGTTTGAAATTATGGCTAAAAAGAAAGCTGTTTGGGGAATTGACATTGGTAACTCGTCGCTAAAGGCACTTCGTTGCCAAGCCGCCGACGAATCGGGAAAAATCGAAGCAGTCGCTTTTGATTTTATCGAACATTCAAAAATATTATCGCAACCGGGTTCTGAACCGGCAGAAATCCTCGCGGAAACAATTAAAACTTTTCTCTCACGCAATCAAACAAAAGGTGATCGAGTTGCGATTTCTGTTTCCGGTCAGAATACGCTTTCACGTTTTCTCAAATTGCCGCCGGTTGATCCGAAAAAAATTCCGGACATTATTAAATATGAATCGAAACAGTGGTTGCCCTTCGATTTGAACGAAGTAATTTGGAGTTTCCAACCAATCGGTATGGCAGGACGAAGCACCACCACGGTTCCGGTTGATTTGGAAGTCGGTATGTTTGCCATGAAACGGGATATTGCCCAAAAAACATTGTCGCCGTATCTCACTAACGCCATTGACGTTGATTGCATTCAAAGTTCCCCGTTGGCAATCTATAACTTTGCAGCATTCGACCAACTCGGAATTCAAGATATTGAAGTCTATGATCCCGACACTCCGCCGGAGTCGCTTGTCATTCTTTGTATCGGAACCGATGCGACCGATGTGGTGATTACGAACGGTTTTTCCATCTGGATTCGTAGTATTCCCATTGGCGGCAGCGTGTTCACCAAGTCACTGACCAAAGGATTGAAACTGACCTTTTCCAAAGCGGAATATCTAAAACGTAACGCCGCCGCCGCTCAAGACCCCAAAGCGGTGTTTCAGGCAATGAAACCTGTTTTCAATGATATGTTAAACGAAGTTCACCGCTCGTTGGAATTTTATCAAAGTATCAACCGAAAAGTTAAATTCAGCAAAATCCTTGCTCTCGGTAACGCGATTAAAATGCCCGGACTGCGTCAGTTTTTGACGCAAAATCTTGGTTATGAAGTTACACGACTGCCCCAATTCAACAGGCTGATTGGTTCCGAAGTTATTGATGCGCCGTTGTTTCGGGAAAATCTTTATTCGTTTGGAGTTAGTTACGGTCTTGTTTTGCAACAGATGGGCGAATCGCAGTTGACCACCAATCTGATTCCCAAAGAAATTGTTGTTGACCGAATTATTCGGGAGAAAAAACCTTGGGTGTTGGCGGCTGTTTCCGCGTTGTTACTTGGTTTTGTCATCTGTTTTGCCGGAGCGTCCAATGCACTGAGAGGAATTTCCATCGGAGATTACGGCAGAGCGGAAGATCAGGCTAAAGCCGTTCAAGCCTTTTCGTCCAAAATGAAACAGGAAACAGCGGAGGCTGTTACAGTGTTCAAGGAAATCGACACCATCGGACGGAACTTAACCAGCAATGTCGAAGGCAGAATAACATGGCTCGAATTGCTTCGGGCAATCAATAGTGTGTTGCCGGTTGGCAAAGAACTGATTGACGGTCAATCGGTTGATGCCCTTGAAAAACAAGATCGAGTGTTTATCTCCAATATCGAAGCCATCACGATTGACAATTTGGCGGAATGGTTTCAACCGCTCAAAGAAAATAAACGGTATTATCCTGATGATGAGGAAGTTTCGGCAATCCTCCAGTCTTCAGGAGGAACCGCCAACACCGCCGCCGCTGCCGAAGGCGGTACCGCCGCTCCGATTAAAAAACTATCGCAATTGACGGAATCACAACGTTTGGATCTGATTCCCGGTCCGACCGAAGCCGTTCTGGAAGGTTCCATCGCCCGTGTGGTACAACTTGTCGGTTATCATTATCATAATGCCAGTGTTGCCGGTACGGTCATGGGTAGTGATTATCTGCGCAAAACAATCCTCCGAAATTTGAAATTCGGCGAGGTGATTCTTCCTTCCACTTTGGAGAAACAGATGAAGGATCCGCAATCCGCACGGGAAGTTGTTTCGATGCGTGATCTTGGAATCTCATATCCGACTCTTCTGGATATTCCAAAAATTCAACAAACGGAAATTCTCAATCCGCGTGTTGTTCTGGAAATCTTTAAGCAGGAACAAACCAAAGCGTTGGAACGCCGTCGCGGCAGTTCCGGATTTGGGACGGGACGCGCAGGACGTAATAATATGGATCGTGATACAATGACTCTCGATACAACATTCTCCAGACCGTTTGACGCTCCCGCCGGAGGAGACTCCGCCAAAGGTTCCGATTATATTAAGAAAATTGCCCAAGAAATGAATGCTCAAGATAAAATCAAACTTCGACGTTTCGATTTTGTTATCCAATTTGCGTGGATCGAAACACCGCCTAGTGTGCGTGAGAGAAAACGAGAAGAAGAACGTTTAGCAGTGTTGGCAAAACAAGGAGATCAAACAAGTTCTTCATCCGTTTTGGGAGGTGAAACACCTGAACCGCTGACAGCGGAACCGCCGATGCCGGAGCCGCCGACAACGGTTGAATCGCCGGTAACAACGCCGTCAGTTCCCGCTGAACCGTCGGAAACGCCTGCTGAACCGTCAGAAACAACAACCGCACCGGAAACAACTTCGGAAACTCCGCCTACGCCAAACTAATATTTTATGTAATGATTCAGTCGTCTGTCTTGGCGTACTTTTTGGCTGATTATTTCACGTTTTTCGGGGGCGTTAATAATCGAAGGGAACGATAAAAAATTCCGTCCCGCTAGGGACGGCCTATTGGTAGAAAACGGTATCGCAAAATGATTCGCGTCCCGTAGGGACACAATGTTGGCGGATTGATCGTACAATGGGCATTTAATACATTATGGATTGCCAATTTAAGACATAGTAACGACCAATCAAGACGTATTGATTGCCAATCAAGACGTATTGATTGCCAATTAAGACGTATTAACGACCAATTAAGACATATTGATTGCCGATTAAGACGTATTTATTGTCAATTTAAGACGTATTAATGACTAATTAAGACATATTGATTGCCGATTAAGACATCTTTATTGCCAATTAATACTTCTTTATTGCCGATTAAGACGTATTATTTGTCGATTAAGACGTATTATTTGCTGATTAAGAAGTATTATTTGGCTATTAAGAAGTAGTAATATATCAGTGGAATTTTTCGGAGATCGAAGTTTATTTTTTACCACCCCTGCCCCTCCGAAGGAGGGGAATGATTCCCCTCCTTCGGAGGGGCTAGGGGTGGTCATTCGGAGGAA
>JAIROD010000210.1 GCA_031257725.1 Planctomycetaceae bacterium
TTCCTCCGAATAACCACCCCTAGCCCCTCCGAAGGAGGGGAATTATTCCCCTCCTTCGGAGGGGCTAGGGGTGGTAAAAAATAAACTTCAATCTCCGAAAAATTCCACTGATATATTACGAATAATAAACCAACCGTTGCGACTGTGGGTGAAAACCCTTCGGCGAAAGGTCGCCTACTTCTTGAATCAAACAAACCACCCCATCTCTACCCGTTGACAGTATCGTTACGAGTGAAAAGTATTACGCCAATTCGTGAACACGGCGAACAGTAGGAAATTTTCCATTTTACTTTTTTAGTTTCTGTTCATGCGATACGTTGTATGCTATACTTCTGACAATCGTCAAATTTTAACCAGTTTTATTCTCTTTCCATTTTGACCTAACTGTATTCCATGCATATTATTCTGTTTGAAGATAATCTTTCACCTCAGTTGTTTCCGGCAACCATTGCACGTCCGGCTTTTGCGATTAATGTTGGAACTTATCGGTTAATTCATTTGGTTCACCGTCTTTCCGATAATATTGAAGTGATTGTTCGTCCCTATCTTAAAGAGCTTGTTCTTTCCGATTATCCTTGGATTTGGAAAGCCGAAAAAGGGAATCGTTCGGAACCGGTTCTCATTCTTAATGCACGGGTTGTTCCTCATATTGATTTGATTGAACATTTTAAGCGTCTGATTTCAGAAGGCCGATCCGGCGTGGTTTCCGGTCCGCATGGGGTGGCGTGTGCGCTTTTTTCCCGTGAAAATCCGCTGCCCCATGAACCCATCGGAGCCTCCCAACTGTTAGGAATTATTGAAGATAAAAAATTACCGCCGCTCGAAATTCCAATTCCGATGCTTGAATATGCTCATGATATTGTTCGGCATCAGATTCGTATTATGAATGACAATCTTAATGACCGGCTTCGAACTCGTGAGTACAAGGAAATTGCCGACGGCGTTTTTTCAGCCGATGGGCGGCCGCTTGGTCAATATTGTGCGGCAGACAGCAGTGAAGGTCCGATTATCTTGGAATCTGATGTTAATGTCGGACCGTACTGTTTTTTCCGAGGTCCGGTTTATGTTGGAAAAAAGGTGAAAATTATTGAACATTCTGCGATGAAAGATGCAGTGTCTCTTGGAAGTACCACAAAAGTGGGCGGTGAAGTCGAAGCGTCCATCATTGAACCTTATTCCAATAAACAACATCACGGTTTTCTCGGACACAGTTATCTTGGCAGTTGGGTTAATCTCGGAGCCGGAACAAGCAACAGTGATCTGAAAAATACTTACGGCGAAGTGGTGATGGAATACGCCAATAAAAAAGTCAAAACCGGAATGCAATTTGTCGGTTGTTTTATCGGTGATTACGCCAAAACTGCAATCAATACAAGTATTTTTACCGGTAAAACGATTGGAGCATGTAGTATGGTTTACGGATTTGTAACAACGAATGTCCCGAGCTTTGTTAATTATGCGCGGACATTCAGTCAAGTTACGGAAACAGCGGTTGAGACGTTGGTGCAGACTCAAGCCCGAATGTTTTCCCGCCGGAATGTCGAACAACGTCCCTGCGATGTACAATTACTCCGCGACATTTACGAAATGACCAAACATGAACGCCAACTCGCTAATGAACCGTTATCGCTCTAAATAAAATCCGTAACGATCCAATAGAATCTTCGCTTTAACCGCAATGGTCGTCAAGATAACGCAAAAGAACACAGGAATTTTAAATTTTGTAATTATTCAGTGGGCTATTTGTTTTTGCAACATGCGATTATTCGCCTTTGTTAACGACGATGTTTATCCCACGCTCGTTAACGACGAGGTTTATCCCACGCTCGTTAACGCCGAGGTTTATCCCACGCTCGTTAACGACGAGGTTTATCCCACGCTCGTTAACGGCGGGGTTTACCCCGCGCTCGTTAACGACCAAACAAAAATTATATTGATGGCTCCACATTTTATCTTTGAAATGCGTAACGTCTCCAGGCGATTTGGAGAAAAAACGGTTTTATCGAATATTAGTCTGATGTTCTATTATGGGGCAAAGATTGGTATTGTAGGTGAAAACGGTGCAGGTAAATCGACCTTGCTCAAAATTATGGCGGGGATTGATACCAATTTTGATGGCGAAACGATGCTTGCCAAAGGAATGCGCGTCAATTATGTTGCGCAGGAACCTGAATTGTTGCTTGATGCGACGGTTCGCGAAAACCTGCTCACGGCAACCGCCCCCATTCAGAAAAAAATTGACGCTTTCAACGAAGTTTCCATCGCGATGGCGGATCCGAATCAAGCCGATAATTTTGATACGCTTATGGAAAGAATGGGAAAACTTCAAGAGGAAATTGATGCGGTGAATGGTTGGGAACTTGACCGGATGATTGATGTTGCCGCCGACGCGTTAGTGTTACCGCCGGACGATGTTATTGTCCGAAAATTGTCCGGCGGAGAACGCCGCCGTGTTGCTCTTTGTATGGCGTTGCTGGAAAAGCCGGACTTACTGTTACTCGACGAACCGACAAACCATCTCGACGCAGAAACGGTTCAATGGCTGGAAGGAACACTCCGCGATTATCCGGGAACAGTGCTAATTGTTACGCATGACCGGTATTTTCTGGATCATATTACGAAATGGATTCTGGAACTGGAAAATACGCGGGGAATCCCGTTTGAAGGCAATTATTCGTCATGGCTTGCACAAAAAGCGGAACTGCTGCGTGTTACGGAGAAAAAGGAATCCCAACGCCAAAAAACGTTACAGCGTGAACTCGATTGGATTCAAACGGCGCACAAAGGACGGCTTCAAAAAAATCAAGCCCGTATCGATGCTTACGAAAAACTCGCCTCCCAACAAACATGGGACGACAAAAGCGATACAATTATTCAGATTGCGCCGGGACCTCGGCTCGGCGATAAGGTTTTATCGTTCAAAAATATTTCAAAAAGTTATGATATTGCCGGTAAGCGGACGGTGTTGATTGACGATTGTTCGTTTGACATTCCGCGCGGCGCGATTGTCGGAGTGATTGGTCCCAACGGAACCGGTAAAACAACAATGTTTCGAATGATTGTCGGCGAGGAACAACCCGATAGCGGGAAGTTGGAACTCGGTTCAACGGTTCAGTTGGCTTACGTCGATCAACACCGCGACGCATTGAATGATGAAAACACAGTGTTTCAGGAAATCACAGACGGTAAGGATATGATCGAACTCGGAACGGTCAGAATGAACAGCCGCGCTTATGTTTCACGTTTCAATTTTCGCGGTATGCAACAACAAAAATTGCTGGAACAATGCAGCGGCGGTGAACGTAATCGGGTTCACCTCGCAAAATTATTGAAACGCGGCGGAAATTTGTTATTGCTGGACGAACCAACGAATGATCTGGATGTTAACACGATGCGGGTTCTTGAGCAGGCGCTTATTGATTTTGCCGGTTGTGCAATGGTGATTTCACATGACCGCTTTTTTCTTGACCGGATTTGCACTCATCTTCTGATCTTTGAAGGTAACGGTAAAGCCGCTTGGTTCAACGGTAACTTCGCCGCTTATGAGGAAATGCTCAAAATCAAAGACCCAAACCGATTAGAACATCGACGCGGAAAATATAAAAAAATCGTGTAACTGTTGTCTGAACTATGATTGAAATGATTTATTGATGACGATGATTAGGATTGCTATTGTGAGAAAAAAATCGTAATATATCAGTGGAATTTTTCGGAGATTGAAGTTTATTTTTTACCACCCCTAGCCCCTCCGAAGGAGGGGAATTATTCCCCTCCTTCGGAGGGGTAGGGGGGGTCATTCGGAGGAAACGACTGAATAGTTAAAAAAAATATTCCACTGATATATTACAAAAAATCGTGTAACTGTCGTTTGAATATTGTCTGAACTATGATTGAAATGATTTATTGATGACTATGATTGAGATTGCTGTTGTGAGAAAAAAAACATGCGGAATGCTACAAAAAATCATAGTCAATCAAATAATCAATCAAATCGTAATATTTCAGTGGAATTTTCGAAAAGGTATTGGATTGCTTTAACAAACCTTATTTTTACCTTATTTTCAAACAAAACAACCTTAGTAGCCATTGTTCACACAACAAATAAACCTTATTACCTTATTAAAAAAAGGAACAATAAGGTAATAAGGTTTGGTTTCTGGTAGGTGCTACTAAGTTTTTTTGTCTAATCGTTTTGTTTAGAAAATAAAGTTTGTTTGAACTGTTTTTAAGTTAGCGAAAAGGTCTAATATCATGCCGTTGGCGGTATAATAGGGCGTTCCTAACGGGACGGGAATATCCATGATCGCAAAAAAATCATCACGGAATCGTTGCTATCTATTTACAATACGATGAGTTGTCGTTAGTATTATTGACAATGATTCCGAAATATCCATTTTTTCAACCGGTTGTTTTCTAACGAGTTTTCAATCGGACTGATTACATCATCTATTAAAATTATTTACATTACATAATGTCAGTACAAGATACATTGTCTGTTGCCGCAGATTTTACGCCAAAAACGAATTGGAAGGAACGTTTTGATTCTCTTACGGATAATGACAAGAATGTTCTTTATTTCACGGCAATTCACACCGCACCGCTCCGTAAAACAATTGTTCAGGAACTTTGCCGAAAACTTTTGCCCCCCAATATTTCAGCAACAAGAACATCGACCGCAAGAACATCGACCGCCGGAAGACTTTTTGCAATGCAACCGGCACTGACAGTCAATGATGTTGGTTTGAATTTCGAAAAACTTGCCAAAGACGGTTGGATTCGGTTAATCGGTAACACGCTTCTCTATTGCGCCGACGAATATCGTGAACCGATTATTCGGCAACTCGTTCAATTAAATCAGTATCGAAAATATGCCGACGCTCTTTTTGAAAAAATCGGCGGACAATACTTTGCTTCAGGCTTTCACTATTCGGGTTACAATAAACGTTCCTTTGAACGCCCCGGCACTGCGGCTGATATTCTCCGTGAATTTCGTCATATTTTGATTACGAAAAGACTTTTCAGTTTACACACGGTTTTTCCGTACATTTTACAAAGCGATCCGTCGAAGCGGTCTATTTTTTATACGGCAATAAAGGATTTCTGTTCCTCAGAACCGTCCCGTTTTTGGTTTGACGAAACCAGTATGGAGATTCAATCAGCACTGGGTCAATTCTTTTTAATTCAGACATTGTGTTACCAAATATCAGGATTGGGCAATATGTGGGAAATATTGTTTCAAATAGCAAGCGGACCGAAATGCGATCCTGAGTTACAAATTCTTTTGCTGGATTACGCTTTTTGTGCCGGTAAACTGGAGGATCCGCGTCTCAATCAATTATCCGGTAATATTGCCCCTGTCGTGCTGGACGCTCATCGGTCTCTTCTTGCCGGTAACTATAAAGAATCGCTCCGATTTTATCGGGCTATGTACCAAATATTGCCGAATTTAATAAGGAACCCCCATTGGCCGATTCCCTATCTTTCCGGTATTTTTCATTGTCTTACCGAATTCGCCGCTGGCGACCGTCATATTGTCTCGAAAATTATTCAAACCGCATCAGTACAGTCAAAATCGCCTTCCAAAGTTATTGCCAATTTAATGCCGTTGGACGATTGCTGGACAATACTCGGCTCAATTACACAACGTTTAAACGGTTTGGAACCGAATCATGTTGACCTGAAAAAACTTAGTAATCCGCCCTCAAATTCGTTTTGGTTATCGTTACTTTTGTACGGATATGAACATATTTGGTTTCAACTCAAAACCGAACCGGAATTAAATCTTCTCCTCTTAGAACACGCCCAAAAAAACCGGATTGCTTTTCCTTGGGCGGCGGCGGAATCGCTTGAAATGGCTCAAACACTCGGTGCCGCCAAACAACCGGATTCCGGCTGGGTGGAAACTTTCCGTACAAAATCAAAATCGTTACCGTTTCGGGTTTTGTTGACTCCGCGTCAACCTTGGGAACTTATTCTTGATTCGCTGGAAGCGTTGGTTCCTGTTGCGACGAAAAAATCTGTTTCCGTTAAAGAAAAAGAAAAGAATAAATCACGGTTAATCTGGCGAATTAAAGACATACAGAATGGTTGGGCGCTTGATTTTGTTCCTTATGAACAAAAGTGGAACGAAAAATCACAATTATGGACAGCCGGAAAGCCGATCGCGCTTTCACGGTTGTACAAATCAATGAATGCGCTCCCATTTCTCACCGATCAGGATCGGGATATTTGTTCCTCAATTCAGGTATCAACAGGTTACGGTTATCGCGGGCCGGACTATTGTTTTAAGGAAGAAGTTGCATTAAAATTTATCGGACATCCGCTATTGTTTTGGGCGTCCAATCCGTCGCAGCCGATAGAGTTGGTTGCGGGACACGGTGAAATTTCGATGCAGGAAAAAAACGGACAATGGCATGTTACCTTTTCACCGGCACTCCGTGAGACGCAGCATACTTATAACTCCAAAATTGTCGTAACAGATGATAGAAACACCGGTTTTTTTATTATCGAGGAAACGGCATTACGTCTCAAAGTGATTAAACTTTCAAAACCGGAGATGCAAATTCGTACCATTCTCGGAACAAAAGGACAATTTTTTCCGAAAAACGCGGAAGGTGCGTTAACGGCATTGTTAGGAAAATTTGTCGGAACATTAATGGTTAAAACCGATGCACGTATTGAGTTTGCCGATGTTCCCGAAGTTCCCGCCGATTTGAAATTATATTTGTATCTTACTCCGAGCGGTGAAGGAGTTCAAGCGGAATTTTTTGTCAAACCGCTTGGCGAGGAAAGTCAAGCACACCGTCCGGGAGTTGGATCGGAACGAGTCATCGCGGAAGCAGCCGGTCAAAAAGTGCAAACGGTACGAAATCTTAAAGCGGAAATTCAAAAACGCAAACAATTTGTTTCAAAAATAAAATCGTTTCAATCCGCCACGTCTCTTTCTCAAGATCAGTACATTTTTGAAACACCGATTGACGCATTGACTTTTTTGTCCGAATTAAAAGACTCCGAAACAAAAACAGACGTTGAACCTCCGGTGAAAAAGAGGAAAAAGAAAACCGATCCTTCCTCTCCTGTTGCGGAAAAGGAGGTTGAAATTTATTGGCCTTACGGTGAAAAGTTTGCGGTTTCGTCCACGATAACATTCGGCAATATGAATCTTGCGTTTTCATCGTTGAATGAATGGTTATCGGCGGAAGGTTCGGTTTCGGTTGACGGCGATTCCATCGAAATTTTACGTCTTCTCGAATTATTGGACGAAAATACGGAAAACCGTTTTATCAAATTGGACGATAAAAAATTTCTTGCGTTGACCAATGAGTTACGCAAACGTCTTGGCGAATTAAAACGTCTTTCCAATGTTAAAGGCAAAACCGTACAAATTCATCCGTTAGCCGCTGCCGGACTGGAAGATTTTTTCGATGCCGTTCCGACGTTGCAAAAAAATACTGTTTGGAATAATATCAAAAAACGAATTGTGGAAGCGCGGGATTATCAAGTTCCTTTTCCCAAAAGTTTTGTCGGCGATTTGCGTGATTATCAGATGGAAGGTTATCAATGGCTTGCGCGTTGCGCTCAATGGGGAGTGGGTTGTTGTCTGGCGGACGACATGGGACTCGGTAAAACAATTCAGGCGTTGGCGTTATTGTTACTTAGGGCGGATCAAGGACCGGCGTTGGTGGTTGCGCCCACTTCGGTTTGTTTCAATTGGGAACGTGAAACGAAACGGTTTGCTCCCATCTTGGAAGTCAAACGGATTCAACCGATTATGACCAAAATCGGATTGTCCAAAGAAGAACGGGACAATTTAATTATTTCCGCAACAAAACGGGACGTTCTGCTGACAAGTTATTCTTTATTGCAACAAGAAATTGACCTGTTTGCCCAAAAGAAATATGCAACAGTTATTTTGGACGAATCTCAAGCGATTAAAAATCCCGAATCACAGCGTGCGAAAGCGGCGTTGATGCTGCAGACGGATTTTCGTATCGCAATGACCGGTACGCCGATTGAGAACAATCTGACAGAACTTTGGAGTTTATTCCGTTTCCTTAATCAGGGACTTTTGGGATCGCAAAAATCGTTTGAAGATCGTTTTGCCGTGCCGATTCAGCGCGATCATTCTTCCGGTGCCAGAAATACGTTACGGCGTTTGGTTCATCCGTTTATTCTTCGGCGTACAAAATCGCAGGTTTTAGAGGAATTGCCGGCGAGAACGGAAATTGTTCGGGAAATTGAATTGTCAAAAGAAGAGATGACGTTTTACGAAGCGGCGCGGACAAAAGCTCTTCGGGAACTTCAGGAAATCCAGAACAAAAATTCAGGTCAAGGCCGGTTACAAATACTTGCGGCATTAACTCAATTACGTCAACTTTGTTGTCATTCCAAACTGATTTTACCGGACAGTAATATTGAAAGTTCAAAATTGGAAGCGTTCCGTGAAATTATGCAGGAATTGAAAGACAATCGGCATAAAGTTCTTGTCTTCAGTCAATTTGTGAAACATCTGGGCTTATTGAAAACCGAGTTGGATAAGATGGGAATTTCGTATCAATATCTGGACGGTTCCACGCCGTCGCATGAACGTCAAAAACGGGTGGACGCGTTTCAGTCGGGTGAATCGGATGCGTTTCTGATCAGTATCAAAGCCGGCGGAAGCGGTTTGAATTTAACGGCGGCGGATTATGTGATTCATACGGATCCCTGGTGGAATCCTGCGGTTGAAGATCAGGCAACCGACCGAGCGCATCGAATCGGTCAAACTCGTCCTGTAACAGTTTACCGTTTGATTACATTGGGAACGATTGAGGAAAAAATTGTCCGTTTACATCATGAAAAACGTGATCTCGCCGATAAACTTCTCGAAGGAACCGACCAAACGAACAAACTTTCCGCAGAAGACTTAATTGAGTTACTCCAATCATGACAAAAATTAAATTGATTATACTATTCTCGGTCAATAAATTGTATTTTTCGTAATATTTCAGCGTTCATTGTCTGATGATGTAATTATTCAGCAACAATTATTCAGCAACATGGCGAAAACGTATTGTGATTGCCAACCTTATTTCCAATAGGAAAATCAGGTTGAAAATAAGGTTTGAGAATCTCTCATCATTCAGAATTTACCGAAAGTTAACGGCGTGGGCTTGCCCCGCGTTGTTAGACTTAAACCTAAAACACGGGGTAAACCCCGTCGTTAACCAACAACACGGGGTAAACCCCGTCGTTAACCAACAACACGGGGTAACCCCCGTCGTTAACCCAACAACACGGGGTAAACCCCGTCGTTAACCAACAACACGGGGTAAACCCCGTCGTTAACCAACAACACGGGATAACCCCCGTCGTTAACGAACAACACGGGATAACCCCCGTCGTTAACCAACAACACGGGATAACCCCTGTCGTTAACTATTATTGTGTGTTTTTTAAGTCCATAAAAAATTTTACAAACAGAAAAAGATTATGAAAATTAAATTGTTACCAT
>JAIROD010000300.1 GCA_031257725.1 Planctomycetaceae bacterium
GATCCTAATTATTTATCATCAGGTCTCATCATTCAATTTTTCTGATTATTTCCTATTTTGGGGATCATTTGATTATGATGAGTATTGGTATTTCTGTCCCGCTAGGGACAACATATTGTTAGCAAAAGGAGTTCGATTAAAAATGTTCGTCCCGTTAGGGACGATATGTTGGTAAAAATTGGAATCAATGCCAAATATAAATTTCACCAACATTGCGTCCCTACGGGACGCGGATCATTTTGTTATACCGTTTTCTACCAAGATGTCGTCCCTAACGGGACGAAAATTGGCATTATTCTCCAATTACTGATGCCCCCCAAATTCTGAAATAATCAGAATAGTTACAGTCTAACAACGCGGGGCAAGCCCACGCTGTTAACTTTCAGTAAATTCCGAATGTTATTTTTTTTCACTTTCCAATAAAACAACCAATAAAACAAAATGAAACGAATTATTTTTTTGTGTGTCATTTTAATTTCCTTTGGGTGTAACCGTGCGCCGATATCGGGTTTAGTTCCGGCACAAGGTAAGGTTTTATTTGACGGAGTTCCCATTGGCGAAGTGAATATCGTTTTTACACCGCAATCCGGTTCAACAAGCGACCGCTTTGCAAACGCAGTAACAAAAAACGATGGAACTTTCACATTGGAAACCAATAACTATAGGGGTGTTTTGCCCGGTCAGTATAACGTTACACTTTCAAAAACAACAACGGTCCCGAAAATCTCCAGTAAAGAAGAGGAGAAGTTATCAATTGCCGGTAAACCAATTCCTGAACCGGACATTGTGTATCATATTCCTTGGAAATACGGAAGTACGCAAACATCTGGAATTTCGATCAAAATTGATGAAAAAGGAAAAACGGATATTTTAATCGAATTAAAAACGGATAATACTCCGCCTCCAATACGTCCGAAAATTTGACGGATTTTTTGAGTGTTGAATCTCTTGTAGATATTGATTAATAAATAGGTTATGAATTTTTCTACCAACATCTTGTCCCTAACGGGACATAAACACCAATATTTATCGTAATCAAATTTCCCCAGAAATAGGACATAATCACGGGGTATCAAAAGGTAGGCAAGGTTTTGTGAAGGGAGATTTGTTAGTGAGCGACGGAAGAGAGGGCGGTTCGGTCTTCCAGATTGGGACGAAAGTTGGTCAAAATCAGCATCGGCAAATACCACGCCATATAAAGTCCACCCTGATGAAGTTGCCAAAACTGAATGCCGAGCAGCAACAACGCGGAACAACTTAACAGTGTTGCCAGATGTTTGCGTGAGGGCCACAGAATCATACCAAAACATAAAACAAAAAAAATTGCCATGAGAGGAAGCCGGTAAATCATATCGTAATGTTCCCAAAAGCCGTCTGGTTGACTGAAAATGAAGAGGGAACTTTTGCCTAACATGTGAAGGAGTTGTTCGTGGTAACTTCCCAGCGATTCCGGTGAAAACAGGAGTAAAACTGCAAAAAGAATCTGTACCGAAATAACACCGATCAGAAAACGAATCCAACCGCGTTTCCAGTAAAAACTACACCACAACGGAACAAGACAAGCCGGATAGCAAACCAATGCAATAGCAACGCCAAGACTAAAACCCGCCAAAAGCGGTCGCCGATACAGTGCTACACTCCATAAAATCAGGGCAGCCGGAATCAAATGATCAAGCCGCCCAACCATTTGATTGGTATAAGGATGAAGTAAATAAAGGGTTGCGCAAGCAATTCCTGTTTGAAGATTACCAAAATGGCAATGCCCAATGTAAAGGAAACCAAACACAAGAGCCAAATGTCCCAACAAAGCGGCGGACATAATAAGGGAGAGAGTGGAAAGACTTGGTCGCAGTGCTGTTGTGGTCTGAATTGGCGCGGGTTCTCCTTCAATACGAAGTGTTGCACCGGATGGAACTTCTAAGGAGTTGGGGGTTGTTGTCTCCGAAAGCAGTGTTGGCGGAGGAATGGGAATTATCGGAGATTTTTGAACGGTGTCTGTTTTCAAAGATGACGGCACGGTTGTATCTCCCGACCAAACTAAAATTTGCGGGGCTTCGATTTCAGCGGACGGCAGGAACGGTGATGCCGGACGGACAATCTCTTCCCGAATTTTAGCCGGTGGAGCCAAAGCAAGATTGGTTCGTTCGGAAAAGGCAAGAAATGGTCGGAAACCGGGCGGTAAATTCGCTAACTCTTCATGAGGAATGGTCAATGATGTCGGATTCATACCAATACGTTGCTGGAGATGTCGAGTTGTCAAAATCTGTTCCAGCCGGACTGTTCGAACGGTGTCAATCTGGTCGCCGCGATTGATGGTGATTGCCGCAACAATAAAAAACACAAGGAAAAAACATGCAAATGTTAATCCGCCCGGTGTTAGGTTTGGTTCCAAAAGCGGACGACGAACCATGACATTATCAAAAATCAAACGAATCACCAGAAAAAAACCAACTCCAAACAACCAAGCATAACCCCATTGGTCATTACGCATGGCTAACATCAATAGTCCGGGCGTTAACAAAACTAAACCAATCAGGTCTAAATTGCGTACACTCCAAAAACGATTAAACTTAAAAAACAACGCCAATATGATGAGCGTGGACACGTAAAACCATGTCGTCGGAAGCATTTCATATTGGAAAAAAGATGTTGGCATCAATAGGTCGGGAAAAAATAATAAACAAAATAACAACTCCCTGTTCACCCTTTACGTAACCGCTTCACAATATAATAATCGAATATAATAATCAAATATAGTAATCGAACATATAATCGAACATAGTAATCGGTGAGCATGAGCGATACATTTTATAGATTATTTGCAAATGTACCATAGGTTGCCGGAAAATACCAGAGAATATAGGGAATATAGAGAATATACTAGACCTTTTCCCTAACCCCTTCAACAATTCTCCCCAAACGATGAACATTGAACCACTAAGGCGAACAAGTCGCACAAAGATGTCGTAACAGACAATCTTTGTGCGCCTTCGTCGCCTTGGTGGTAAAAAATAAAAGGTAACTATTCAGTTGCGGTGAATGTTCGTTTTTCTGTCCCGATAGGGACAACATCTTGGTAGAAAGCGATTACGATTAAAAATGTTCGTCCCGTTAGGGACGATATGTTGGTCAAAACAGGAATCAATCAATAAATCTTACCAATATTGCATCCCTACGGGATGCGGATTTTTTTAATTACATTTTTTCTACCAATATCTCGTCCCTATCGGGACGGAAAAATTCAGGAACACAACCAAACTACTGAATAAATACATAAATTTTTTGGCATTACTATATATCCAGGTGCTAAAACACTTGGTGATTGGGTTCATTCTCTAATTTGTTGGATGAAGGCTAAGGGTATAGATGTATAGCGGTGCTTGTCCGGTAAATTTGAAAAGGCTTAAATTTTTCAATACGATAATTGGATTAGAAACAAATTTTTAAAAAATGTTGCGAAAAGATATTAAAATAATTGTATTTTAGATAATGTCAAATTATTTTACAAGAAAACGAAAAAGAAGTAAAACACATTAGCAAATACCAATGCGGGATAATAGAAAACGTATCGGATATTAAGTACGGATTCAAAGGACACATTGGCGGCGTTTCGAATCGGTTGCAATTTTCCCTTTGCTATGAACGAAGGCGGGAAATATAGTTTCGATAATCAGGAAGCGAAACCGTTTCCAATGGAAAAACCGGCAAAACCTCATCTTTATCAGGGAAATACGCAGGTGATGCAATTAACCGCTCCAAGCGGCGCAACGATTCATCTGAGTATAAACAGGAGGATGCATGACAGATCCAAAGGTGGTCGAAAGTTTTCACATGATGTGGGACAGTTTCCCGATAAGGGTTCGGCTGATTCAAAAAGACAGAACTGTTTTGGCAATAAATAAAGCTGCTGAAATGGAAGGATGTATTATTGGGTGTAAATGCTTTGACGGAACGCCAATAGAATTACATAAGGTATGCAAGTCCAATGTAGCATTAAAGGAACGAAAAGGAGTGTATGAAATAATCGCAGAACAATCGCGGATGGCGTTTTGGATTCCCGTAGAAGGATGCGATGATGTGTATGTTCATTTTTCGATACGATCCGATGTGTTTAGCCCGGTTCATTCGGCAACCGATCTGTTAAAGGTAAAAGATTAAAACAGGATTAGTTTCACGCCGCTCGCCGCCTGTAGCAAATGGCGGATTACCAATTAGGGTAAAAAAATTTTAGAATTTGTTGGAATAATTATAATAAAAATAGAATTAGTATATGAAAAATATGTATATTATAAAATTAATAAAATAATGAAGTACGCACAAACTGCACATAACATGACTGTATGCGATTCGAAGTCTAACGGTCCCTCGGTCTCCGCAATGGCTAGGTCATTTGCGCTACGCTCCATTCCCACACCATTGCTCCGACATAGTTTGTCGGTTCTAGAAATGCTACGCATTTCCTCATCCGGGCCGCTAAACCGTCGCAAACTGCCGGAACGTTATGTGCAATTGCGCAAAACGTATAAAAAAACATACACATAGCCAATATTTAACGCAAGTAATTGATTAAAATTATTGTATATGAGATAATATAGATATGGAAAGCCGTTTGTATTTGGATAATTGTAGTTTTAACCGCCCTTATGATGATCAATCAATACTAAAAAACTATCTTGAAGCCGAAGCCAAAACATTTATTCAGAAGGAAATATTAAACGGGACCTATGAGCTCGCATGGTCATATGTGATGGATTATGAAATTTTCTTTAATCCATTTCTTGATAGGAAGAATCAAATCACAAAATGGAAAAAGATAGCAAAAATTGATATTGATGTTTCAGATAAAGTTGAGTCAATGGCAAATTATATAGAGTCTGTCCATAATGTCAGATTATGGACAGACAACCTTTAAAAACGTAGTTTCGTAGTCCGCAGGACGAGAAACTGCAAGGTCTGTCCACAAAGTAACCGACTTTGTGGACAGACACTATATAATGAAAAATGAACCTCCCCGCCCTGAAGGCTAAACTTGACCCACAAAGTCGAACATTTCCCTATAGTCGTAGAGGGTGTAGAATTTTTGTAAACCCCGCCAGACAGTTTTTACACCGGGAGGAC
>JAIROD010000386.1 GCA_031257725.1 Planctomycetaceae bacterium
AATTTTCACTGGAGTCGATCTTAAAATATGTTGAGGAGTCGTACCGATTAGGCGTCTCACTCCTGGCTCTGATAAAATCGCCCGAAAACAATAATTCCAGTTAAAAAAATACTCAAAAAAAAAAATAATGTAACTCCGAAACACAATCCGGAAAAAAGAACCTTACTCGAAAAAAACAATCGAGAATATCTAAATCTCCAGAAAAAAAATAGAATGGGAAAATAGACAGTTACGATGAAAGAACTCGGACGACGGAGTAGGCACAACGAAGTCGGCGGGATGTTTGTCGGCAGTGTTTGTTGGGATGGTGAACCATTTGTGTTGATTGAGGATTCCATCGAAGGAAAATACACCAACAATAGAAACACCAGCGTAACATTTACTTCCAAAACATGGAATTATGTTCACGAACAAATCGAACAAAAATATTCCGGTTTGGTAATAGTTGGTTGGAATCATACGCACCCTGGTTTTGGTATTTTTCTTTCGGGATACGATTTGTTCATTTGTAGAGAAACTTTCTACCAGCCGTTTCATGTTGCCTATGTGTTTGATCCACACATTGAAAACAAACCGGCAAGTGAAGGATTTTTCGTTTGGCGTGATTCCAAAATTGTTTCTCAAACGCCGCTTGTTATCGAAAATGTTTCAAAGAGAAAATATTCTGTAAAACCGGATGTTTGGAAAACAAATTGGTCGTCCGGTGATTTGACCAAAGTAGATATGGAGAAAAATAACGATATGCCGGAACAAAAAATCAGTATCACGTTTGATGACGACAAGTCTGCTCAGCCATTGCCGCCCCAACAACCGCCGAAAGAGGAATCAGGTATTGAGTTGCCTCTTATTGGGCGGATTGATATTTACGCTCTCGTTTTTTTCAATTGCATCCTATCGGTGTACTTGGTGATAATGATACTGTTGTTACATTTTCTAAAACCTTGGGAGAATACAATGCTGACCATCATTGAGCATCAGAAGAAAACTATTGGTAATATGCAAAAAGAGATAGAAAAAATCAACAACAAACTCGATAATCTTACAATATCAAAAGTTACACAAGAAAATCCCAAGATACAAACAGATACTTTTTCGAACCAAGTTACAAAGCAACCCGAAAAATCAATAGAATCGAACTCCATTCCCAACAATAATCCGAAAAATTCCGTTTCCAATGACACAAATCATAATCAATGAATCCGACTTAAAAGAATTACCGAAGTGTGTCTTTTGCGGAACGGAAATAGAAATTTGTACAGAATCAATAATGTGTCCGAAATGTAATGTTCCTTATCATTTCGATTGTTGGCAGGAAAATAATGGTTGTGCTGTCTATGGTTGTATAGGTCGTAATGACGGTTCAACATCATCTGCAACAGTAATTGACGACGGAAAAATAGAATCGGATGATTTTGGCTGTGGTTGTGGTTTTGTTGTAGTAGTATATGTATTAATACGCTTCCTATTAGATTTCTTTGGGTTGTTTCCATGGTAATTCGTGGTTACTCAAAATTGTAATAAAAATTTTCAAAATTAATACATGGACAAAATTACGATCAGTTGGGATGAATTGCCTGAGATTATCGAGGAGCAACCGGAAATATTGGATAAGATTGTTATTTCGTTTGAAGACCTTGCCGAACCGGTTACATTTGTTCCTGTAACGTTATCAGAGATTTATCCGTATCCGCAACCGCCGACAGGAAAATTACCGCCGCGGTTGAAGCGGCTTTATTCCGATGCGAAAAGTGTTGCCGAAGTTTTATCGAAATCACCGTATATTCATGTTCTTGAAATGCGGGGAACACCGCCGGATTATTACCAAATCGAATACAATATACGCGGAATTGAATCGGTGAGAGGCAGAAACATCAATTATCGCAACAATCACAAAATCGAATTGCAGTTAACAAGCGAATATCCGCAACAACAACCAAAATGTACCATGTTAACTCCAATATTTCATCCGAATATTTCGCCGAACAGAATCTGTATCGGTGATCATTGGACGGCAGGCGAAAAACTTGTGGATTTGATCTTACGTATCGGTGAAATCATTGTGTACCAATCATACAACATCAAAAGTCCGCTTGACGGTGAAGCGGCACGCTGGGTTGATGAAAACGAAGACTTGTTACCAACCGATAAAACAGATTTAATCCCGCCTGAATAACTTTGCAACATTTATTTTACATATTCCAATAGGTTTGTAGTTAAATTTTTAATCAATTTTTTATTATGTCCGAAAACATTAAAATCAATCTCGAAGAAACGGAACGTGAAAATGAACGTTTTCATCGGTTCAGCTTAATTTCATGGTGGGATCAGGAGCGTCTCAAGAACGCAAAAGTTCTTGTTATTGGAGCCGGTGCACTCGGTAACGAAATTTTGAAAAATCTTGCCCTGCTTGGTATTGGCAATGTGCTTATTGCAGATTTGGACAAAATTGAAAACTCCAATTTATCCCGCTCGATTCTATACAGAGCAGAAGACAACGGTCAATCCAAAGCCGCCACAGCCGCCGCCAGAGTAAAAGAAATTTATCCCGATATGAATATCCATTTTTTTGACGGCAATGTTATTTATGATTTGGGGGCGGGTGTTTATCATTGGGCGGATGTTGTACTCGGCGGTTTGGATAACCGCGAAGCCCGTTTGTCTATTAACCGTAACTGTTGGCGGGTCAATAAACCTTGGATTGACGGTGCGATTGAATCTATTGACGGTGTTGCCCGTGTTTTTGATCCTAATAAACATCTGGACGGTCCGTGTTACGAATGTACGATGTCCGAAAACGATTGGAAATTGCTCAACAAACGTCGATCTTGTAACTTGTTGACCCGTGATGAAATGCAGGGTGGCAAAACGCCGACGACACCAACGATTAGTTCCGTCATTGCCGGAATACAATGTCAAGAAACGGTAAAACTGATTCACGGTTTGGAAACTATCGCCGGTAAAGGCTTCAATTTCAACGGATTATCTTGTAATTCTTATTTAATTGAATATACACAAAACGAAGACTGTATGTCGCATGACCCGCCGCAAGATATTATTTCGTTGCAAAAACGCACGGATGAAATGACTGTTGCGGGATTACAAACGTTAGCGAAAGAAGCTCTCGGTGAAGGAACGGAATTGGAATTAGGACGGGATATACTTGAAAAACTCGTTTGTCTATCGTGCGGTCATGAAGAAAATGTGTTCACCTCTTTAGGCAATGTCCGTCTTTCTCAGGGTATTTGTCCGCAATGCGGCAAAGACCGTGAAGTAAAAACTTTTTACACGATTCGCGGCGATGTACCGTTTGCCGATAAAACATTAGCGGAAATCGGTGTTCCGAAATTTGATATTGTTTGGGCAAGAAATGGAGTAACACTTATCGGTTTTGAATTTAACGGCGATGCGGCAGAAGTATTAGGAAGTCTTTACCGGCCAACAAAGGAATGATTTTATGTCAACCGTTTCATCACATGATATTAGGAATATTCATAAAGAAGATTGTATTCAGCGTGAATTTCCATTACACGAATTGGGATTATCACAACGTCCGCTAGGATTCCAAATTGTTGTTCGCCGTTCAACATTGAATGTTATAAAAACTCACGGACAAACCAGTTTACACGCCGAAGTCGGCGGAATGTTGGTCGGTTCATTGTTGTGGGATAATCAACCTTTTTTGTTCGTTGAAGCGTCCATTGCCGGCAAACACACGGACGAACAAGTTGCAAGCGTAACGTTTACTGCAAAAACTTGGGAACATGTTTGGTCAATTCAAGAACGGGATTATCCCAATAAAAAAATTGTTGGTTGGTATCATACCCACCCGGGATTTGGAGTTTTTCTTTCGCCAATGGATATGTTTATTTGCGAATACACTTTCAATGCCCCGTATCATGTCGCATACGTGTATGATCCGCAATCCGATGACGACGGTTGGTTCGTTTGGAAAAATTCAACACTAATCAAATTAACACCGCTTATTATCGAAGACGAACCCCAATTACAACCCGTTCAAAATACATCAAACCTCAAAAATTTCGTTATGCAAGCGGCTGCCGATAAAATTGTTATCTCGTCTGAAGACACACAAGATAAATGGACGGTAATTTTAGTAATCATTTCAACAATTTTACTCTTCGCTTGTACCGGTGGAATCGGCTATCTCGTTTGGGAAAATATAAAGGTGAAAAACGAGAATTCACAACTAGAAAGCGAAATCGAAACATTGAAAAAGAATGAGCAAAAATTTTCAGAATCTATCCGAATGTTACATGACTGGGCTTATGAAAACAGTGCAATTCAACATCGCCGTTTGGAAGATTTGCGAAGACATCAAGACATGATATGTCAAAATATGTCTTTTCAGTCTCCTATTTCGCCGATAGAACCTTTACAGCCTCCTAAACCGTTGTCATTGATTCTTGATTTGCCGAGTAATTCATCAGAAATGTCTCGTTCCAAACAGACAAAGGTTAATCCCAAAGACTAATCACATAAATAATATTCAACAACTCCTTAAAAACTATAACAATATGTCCACTGATAAAATTACAATAAATACGGACGAAATAGAAGCCGTAACATCGCAATCGCCGCAACACATCGTAACACGAACAACGGACTGGTCGACACCGCCGCAACCTGTTACACAATCCATTACGCCGGATCATCAAACGCAATCTACACAAAATACATGTGTACAACCCAAACAAGGTATTGGATGCTTGCTTACATTGATTATAGTGTTGAATTTTTTATTGACACTTGGTTTATGCGGCGGAGTAGGATATTTGCTCTGGAAACAACTGAAAAACGAAACAAAAAAAGATGGCAATTCAAAACCTCCTGCGGCAAATTTTGGTAACGTTAAAGACCAGCCGCCCATTATCAAATTTGATCCTGAACCGAATACGGAAGATGTTCCAAAGGAAGAACCCCAAAAAGAAGAATTTCCAAAGGAAGAATCAGAAAAACCGGTTGAAAAAAATACAACAGTACCTGAGAAAAAACAAGATGAACCTGTAACATCCAAAACGGAAGATGACACAAAAACAGTTGAACCTTTAAACCTAAAGACAAAGAATTGATAAAATGACACTCAAAATTACCGATGCGGATTTACTGTCAAATCATAAACCTGATCTAAAAATTGGGTTGAAGGACTTACCGCCGCTTGATCCTGTTAATCCGCGAAAATCAACATTCCCCGCTAAAAATGAAACGTTACTTCTCGGCGGTATTGCGGGCGGTGTTTTGTTTTTGCTTATTGTTGCGGGAGTATTCTTTGCACTATCCAATGACGCTAAAAGAAATGTAATACTAAATCCCAATCCCAGTCCTAATCCAACGATAAATAATACAGAATCTGTTGCAATTAATAAAGTTAGTCATGCGGTTCATCAAATTTTTACCCAAATCGGTGAATTGAACAACAATGAAAAATGGCAACAATTGATACAAGAACTTCGCCGTGTGAATCTATCATCCTGTCCTCAAGATTTCAGAGCAGCATTTATGGAGTTGATACATGGTTTTGAAAATAGACTGGCCAATATCAAAGAATGGGAACAATTTGATGAAAAAATAACGCGAACAAAATCGCAAATCAACAAAGAAATTAAAGCACACAATGAGAACGCCTGCTCGTTTGATGCTTTTGCTGAAGCGGTTCTTAGAGGATTTTTAGGCGACCCTCTTGGAAAATACAATGACATAACTCAAGAAGAAAACGAAATAAAAGCAAAAATCAATCAGCTTGATAGGTCTTTCCAATCTGAAGCTGACGAACTGGCGAAAAAGGGAAAAAAAATTACGGAAAATATTAACGAAACATTACAAAAACTTGAACGAATTGCTGTTCAATACAATGCTAAATTTTAATTATTTTTTAAATTATGACGTTCCAACTTACCGACTCAGATATACAAACAAAACCGGAACCTGATATTAAAATCGAGGTACGCGATTTATTTACGGTTCCGCCGCAAACGATTAGACCGGAATACACAACTCCTCCGTTGCCCAATCGTCGTTTGGGGCATGAGAAAAAAATCCTTATCGGAATTATTGTTTTATTTATTTCCTTTCTTTTGGCAGCGGGAACATTGCTTACTGTTTTAAATCGCGGTAAAAGTTATCATGTTCCGTTGTTGTTACCGGAATCCACCGCCAATTCTACGCCGCCCGTCTTGACTGTTCCGCAAAATGAAAAAAGTATCGCCGAAATAACAGCATTGGCGAAAAAAACAACCGTCAAAATACAAACCGAAACAAAAACATTATGGGGATTGACGGCTACCCAATATCATGGAACAGGAATTGCTGTTGCAAGAAAGCAAAATTACGTATTGATACTGACGAATCAACATGTCATCGAAAATGGAACCAAGTACGAAATCTATACAAGCGATTATAAAAGATATATTGGAAAAGTTGTTGCTTTACCGAAAACGAATATTGATCTTGCGTTGATGGTTATTGAAGACAAAACCGGAGAAATAGTTCCTTCTTTACCGATTGGCGATTACTCCTCAGTGGTACAAGGAAGTGAAGTTGTTGCGTTTGGGCATCCGGAAGGATTGGAGTTTTCCGTAACACGCGGTATCGTCTCGGCATTACGGGAAGGATTGTTTATCCAAACCGATGCGGCAATCAATCACGGTAACAGCGGCGGTCCCTTGATAAGTCGCACAGGACAAGTGATCGGTATTAACACATTTATGATCCGAAATTCGCATACCGAAGGACTCGGTTTTGCAATACGCGCCGATTATGTTTTGCAAAAAGAAAAATGGAATTGCTTTGAAGATTTTACACCGCTTTGGAATGAATTATTAAAACAGAAAAACTAACCTCTAATTCTAATCAGAAAGAAAAATTACGATGAGTGATAAGATTACTATTTCGTGGGAAGATATCTCCTCACCAAAAGTAGATGAAAAAATCCGTATTGACAATGCCATGTTGCGAGCGGCACAACACCAGCAGCAAGTGTTACGGGATTATAAATCTGCACCCGTAAATTCCGACAACATTTTTTATAAAGCCGTTGTCTATCTCGCCTTGTTCGGATTGGTGTTCGGTTTCGTCGGCTGGATGCTATCGGAAATTCCAGCGCAGATAGAAAAACAAGCGAGAGAACATGCGGAGGTAAAAGCTGTTGAAAGACTCAAATCACAAATACAATCGGGTGAGATACATGCTCCACCGTCTGATATAGAAGCACATAAGATGATATTAAATAATATGTCACAAGATGAAGATTTTACTACAATATCTGTTTTCTGTTGGCTAATCTGGTACATGTTGATTTGCAGTTTTATTGGTTTTGGTTTATCTTCTGCCGAAGGATTTATGGAACACAATTATTCTCGTGCTTTTATTCGCGGTTTGATAGCGGTGATAATAGGGGTTGTGATTGGTCCCTTTGCCATGATTGTGGCTGAACTGTTATATCATAAACTTGGCGGCGGAAATATAGAAACGAATTTTGTTGTTCAAATGTTTGCCCGTTCATTGGCTTGGATATTTATTGGTTGTTTTGTTGCAATTACTCCCGGTATTGTAATGAAAAATGGTAAAAAATTGGGTCTCGGTGTTGCCGGCGGAGCAATTGGCGGATTACTTGGAGGCTTGTTGTTTGATCCAATTTCTATTGTAACACAAACTGATATATTATCACGTTTGGTTGGAATCATCGGCTTTGGTGTTTTGACCGGTCTTGCAATGGGATTACTTGAAGAAGCCGCTAAACAAGGTTGGCTCAAAGTTGTTGCCGGTGTCATTGCCGGTAAACAATTTATCATTTACAAAAATCCAACCGTCATTGGAAGTTCTCCGAAATGTGAAATCTATTTGTTCAAAGACGCAGCAGTGATGCCGCAACACGCCGCTATCCGGCAACAAGACACATCATTTATTATTGAACAGATTAACCCGACTCATCCCGTATTCATTAATGGTCGCCCAACGCAACGGCATACGTTACAAAACGGAGACGCTATCAATATCGGTAAATCACAATTCGTTTTCGGAACAAAAGAGATTAAAAGCAATTAACGTTTTACTAACACCACCATCAACATTACCTTTTTCATTAACTTACAATTCAATGAGTAATAATACCAATGTTTCCGATTGTCCCATTTGCGGAACTCCTGTTGAATTTGGAGAATCTCGAACAGTTTGTCCATCCTGTCAAATTGTGTTTCATCAAGAGTGTTGGCTTGAAAACAAAGGTTGTGCCACTTATGGTTGTCCGCAGGTCAACATACTTAATTCACCGATCATTATTGATGTTCTACCTGATTCTAATGCCGGTATTTACGGTACACAAACTAATCAAGATCAAGTTGGTATTGGATTTTGGAACATTATCACAAAAAAATACGCAGTATCAGAGGGGCGGGCAAGACGAAAAGAATTCTGGTGGTTTTCTCTTTGCTATTTTGCTACTTGTTTTGCTATGCTCTTCTTTGCAGGAATATTAGCAGGAATATTACAAGAAATATTAGCATTAGTAGATGATGAAGCAGTAGAGATTGGCTTCACTATCGCGGGCGGGTTTGTAACAATTTTTACGCTTGTGATAATGGTACCTTACATAAATGTTGGCATAAGACGAATGCACGATATTGGACACAGCGGATGGATCCTTTTGATTAACTTTATTTGGCTTATTGGTCCTATTATTTTTTTAATACTTTGCGCCCGTGATAGTGAGAAAGGTGCCAACAAATACGGACCTAATCCGAAAATTGACTACAACCCTCCGCAAACCCATACTACGTTACAAAAAATCAAATTCGCTTTCCATGGTTGGTGGATTTCGTTGTTGTTACTTGAATTTCTATCATTTTTTAATACAATTGCGACGGCAGGAACAACAGATGAACCAGATGGACTGTTGTCGCTCATATGCCTTATTATTTTTATTACTTATGTGATTTTCGGCTGTATGCTGTTTTACCATTTATGGAATACTACAGACATAAATGTTCGTGAAAATATAGGTTCGGGTTTCGCAACAGCGGCGTTTTTTATTCCGTTCTATAATATCTATTGGTTTCCTGCCGGTTTTTATAAACTCGCCGATAAAATCAATCAAACACTTGCTTTACAAGGAATTGTTCCTTTGGTGAATAGCACACTTGGAGGATGGGCGGGTGGTATTTTGATTATAAAGTCTATTATAGATTTATTGATATCAGGAATACTCGGTAGAGATTTAATGTGTGAAATTTTGTCGGAATTTCTGAGTATTATTAGTATTATTTTACTCATCATTTACTATCTTTCTTGTATCAAGGGAGCGGAACAGATTTTGAATAATAATTCACGATAACTTTTTACAATTTTTTTGCAACAACCGTGTTTCATTTAATGTGCTTAAAATGTTTTCAACATATCAATGTGTTTAAAATAATTGACGTTATACGACCATCAGCATTAACCTTTTCCATTAATTTGCAATTCAATGAGTAATATTAACGTTTCCGATTGTCCTATTTGTGGAACTCCTGTTGAATTTGGAGAACTTCGGACTGTTTGCCCCTCCTGTCAAATTGTGTTTCATCAAGAGTGTTGGCTTGAAAACAAGGGCTGTTCCACTTATGGCTGTTCACAAGTTAATGTACTTAATCCGCCGATTATCATTCCGCCGGATATTGGAGTCCGTAATCAGGATGACGGTGTCGTTGACTACAACCCTCCACAAATCCATCCTACATTACAAAAAATTAAATTTGTGTTCTGCTGTTATTGGATTTCGGCGTTGTTATGCGAAGTTTTAGCATTTTTTGTTGGAGTTGCAGGAGTGGAACCTACTATGTTGATATTTTATAGTTTGATCTTCTCTATTCCTTGGACGATTTTCGGCTGTATGTTGTTTTACCGTTTATGGAATGTTACAGATCAAAATGTTGGTGAAAAGACAAGACCGTTTGCCGCAACAGCGGCTTTCTTTATTCCGTTCTATTATATCTATTGGTTCCCTGCCGGTCTTTATAAACTCGCCGATAAAATCAATCAAACACTTACTGTACGAGGAAATGCTCCTTTGGCGAACCCAATATTAGGCGGATGGGCAGGCGGTCTTTGGATTATAAAATCCTTTATAACACGAATACCAAGCACGGAAGGTCAACTATGTGCAGGTTTTCTTGAAGTCATGGGTATCATTTTGTTTGTAGTTTACTATCTTTCTTGTATCAAGGGAGCGGAACAGATTTTGAATAATAATTCACGATAACTTTTTACAATTTTTTTGCAACAACCATGTTTCATTTAATGTGCTTGAAATGTTTTCAACAACTTGATATCCAAGCGTTCCGAGACGGCAAACTTTCGGCTTGTCCTAATTGTGGAACTCTTGCGTTTGGTGAAGAACTTGCGCCGCCGGTTACGAAAGTGAAATCTACAGATAAAGAACAGATGTTTCGATTCATGTGTCCGCATTGCAGACGAACATTGAAAACAAAAACAACAAATTGCGGTAAAACAGTGAAATGTCTCGCGTGTAATACACCAATTCTTATTCCGGTACCAGAGGAACCGATGCAGGAAGCAAATAAGATTGATTTTTTGTTTTCGCCCTTGCAAGAAGAAAATTTTTTGTTTCCGCTCTTGCAAGAAGAAAATAATGAATCGACATTGAATAGTTTATACCCTAAAAATGAAGAATTCCCCGAAGAAGGAGCAAAACTTTTTGTTCCACTTTACGGTAACATTCCGAAACCTCCGCCAATAAATAATATTTCAGAAAAAATCGTCATTTCGTTAAACGATATCCTTACAACACCAACAACAGTGCCGACTTATCGGACGGAACACATTTTTTCTAAACAGCCAAAAAATATTCATGTACAAAAACAGACTAATATTGCATTTGATTATCCTAAGCCTCCTGTAGGGGGCAAACTACCTGTTCGACAGCGGCGTTTATATGCGGACGTGAAAGCGGTTGCTGAACAATTAGCTCGATCTCCGTATATCAAAATTCAGTCAGTGGAGGGTAACCCGCCGGATTTATATTTCATTGAATATCATATTCGGGGAATAGAAAATATTTGCGGTAATGATGTTATTTATCGTAACAATCATGTTGTTGAGATTCGCTTGACAGCGGATTATCCACGGTTATCGCCGGTGTGTAAATTATTAACACCGATTTTTCATCCAAACTTTGAACCATCTCACATTTGTATTGGCGACTATTGGGCAGCAGGAGAAAAACTTGTGGATTTAATTATCCGTATTGGCGAGATGATTGCCTATCAATCCTACAACATTAAAAGTCCATTAGACGGTGAAGCGGCAATGTGGGCAGACCAACATGAATTTCTTTTGCCAACGGACAAATCTGATTTGAGACCGCCGGAGTAACACTTCTTGTAGGGAACTTCTAAAAACATCATTTTTCGTAATATATACCTTTCTTACTTTACTCAAAGTGTAAACATTCTTTTCATTTTAAATTGATCTGGCGTAAAAATCGGATATTTTGTAGTATTTGCAGAGTAAAAAATTTACCCCGTTTTGTAGCGTCTTCCTACGATAAGGTGTCCCATGTTCATCGTCCACCGTTTTCCCTTTTTTGGCAAGAGTTTTTTCAAACGCGTTCGCAAGTTTCTTGGTC
>JAIROD010000396.1 GCA_031257725.1 Planctomycetaceae bacterium
GTCTATTTTCTTTCGCGTCCGCGTCGTTTTGGGAAGTCGTTGACGTTGAGTACGCTTGATGCGTTGTTCAGCGGGCGTAAAGAATTATTTGAAGGACTTTATGTCTATGACAAATGGGATTGGAACAAAAAATATCCCGTTATTCGCATAGATTGGACGCGAATAAGCCATGAAACGCCGGAAGAAATCGAAAGGGATTTATCTGAAGTTTTAAGGCTAAAAGCCGCAGATATCGGTATCCATCTTACCCGTAAACATGCGTCTGGCTGTTTGGACAGATTCATTGAGCAACTGTACCATAAAACCGGTGAAAAAGTTGTCATCCTGATTGACGAATATGATGTGCCGATTCTTGACGTGATGGGCAAGTCGAGCGGGGAAATCGAAGCGATGCAAAAAATCCTTCACGCCATTTACAAAGTGTTGAAAGGTGCCGACGAATATATCAAATTCATTTTTCTAACCGGCGTATCCAAATTTGCGGGTTTGTCGATTTTTTCGGCTCTCAATAATTTAGAAGACATTACTTTATCGAAAGATTATTCTGCTCTTTGCGGAATAACGCAGGAAGAACTGGAAAGCAACTTTTCAGAACATTTACCCGTTATAGCAGATGAATTATCCCGGAGCCGTGATGAGCTGTTAGATGATATTCGTCAATGGTACAACGGTTATTCGTGGGACGGAAAAACGTCTGTTTATAATCCCTTCAGCACTCTCCTGTTGTTCAAAAGCAGAGAGTTTAAGAATTATTGGTTCGAGACCGGTACGCCCGCTTTTTTGATCGAGTTGATTAAAAAACGCAATGATCTTGAATTATTTTTGCAACCGGTTTATACGAGCGGCGTTGTTTTTAGTAGTTACGATCTGGAATCTCTTGAAACGATTCCGGTACTGTTTCAAACCGGTTATTTGACGATCAAAGCCATCACCCGTGAAGAAAACAGACCGACTTATCAACTTGAACCGCCTAATCTCGAAGTTCGGGAAGCATTTATTGATCACTTATTCAAAGCATACTCGGACTTACCGATAGAAGAAATGAGCCGTTTACACATCAACATGCGTCGTCAAATCAAAACGTGTGATTCCGAAGGACTACAACAGAGTTTGAAGTCGATGATTGCGCGCGTACCTTATCAGTTGCATATCGAAGCGGAAAGATATTATCATTCGTTGTTGCTTGTCTGGTTGAATTTTTTGGGCTTTAAGGTTCAACACGAAATCCCAACCAATATTGGTCGTATTGATGCGGTTTGGAAATTGTCGGAGATGACGGCGATTATTGAAGTCAAATACAGTGCCGATAAACCTCTTGACACATTATTGACTGAAGCGTCCCAACAAATCCATGACCGCAAATATTATGAAGCCTATTTAACCGAAACAAATAAAATAATTCTTTTATCGATTGCTTTTTCGGGAAAAGAAATCGGTTGCCGAATGGAAATGATTGTTTGCTGAAATTAATAGTGAAACTATCGGCGGTTATTCATGGGCGATATTACAAAACAGATCATTACGTTTATTGGTGTACTTTATATTTTTTGTATTAACCTATTTTTTATTTTTGAACGATGAAAGCATCATTCCATTCTAGTAAACGTCGCGGTGTTATTTTGGTTCTTGTTTTGGCGGTTATTGTACTTTTAACCCTATCTGTTCTTGCATTTTCAACATTTATGAAGGCGGAGCGTCGTGGGACGGATCAGTCGCTTCGGCAAAAACAAGTTCGTTTTTTAGCGGAATCCGGTGTTGAGTATTTGCGGATTCTCCTGATGAAGGAACAACTTGCCATTCTTGATCTTGGCGGTTTGTACGATAATCCGTCCGAATTTTGCGGTCATCTTGTTACGGATGGAACGGCGGCGATGACCGGTCAGTATGCCGGAATACAAACCGGTTTGCAACACGAAGTTGATAGGCGTGATGTTGGACGGTTTTCTGTATTGGCTCCGCTGCTGTCCGATAACGATATTATGACCGGCGAAGATATTCGTTACGGTCTTGAAGATGAATCTTGTAAGGCGAATCTTCGGTGGGTTTTGCAAATGGAAATCCAGCAACCCGGTTATGGTCGAACGATGTTATTGCGGTTACCTGGTGTAACGGAAGAAGTTGCGGATGCGATTTTGGATTGGGTGGACGAAGACAGTGAACCGCGTGAGTTTGGAGTGGAAGACGATTATTATGCCGGACTTGATCCGCCGTATTACACCCGAAACGCTATTCCCGATTCATTGGATGAATTATTGCTTGTTAAAGGAGTTACGCCGAAACTGTTGTACGGAATTGACTGGAATCGTAACAATATTGTTGATTATGGTGAACCGGAAGAATCGACACTGGATGGTTTTGGGGTATCGGATGGTTCGCTGAATCTTGGTCTTATTTCTTTTTTGACACTTGATAGCCGTGAGTCAATGGTTACACCGGACGGGCTTGATAAAATTAACGTTAATATGGACGATCTCGAAGAACTCCGAACATTGCTTGAGGAGCGTTTCGAAAATCAAGACTGGGTTGATTATATTATTTCCTACCGTCAACAACCATCAACCAATGTTTCCAACACCGGTGGAAACAACGGATTGGGAGGTATTCTTTCCGGAGTTACGGGAAATTCGGGCGGAACGGGCGGTGCTTCTTCCGGTGAAAACAGTACAAGAAAAATCAATTCATTTCTTGATCTTGTCGGTTCGTCCAATTCACAATCGTCCAATTCACAATCGACAAATTCACAATCGACAAATTTATCGTTATCAAATTCACAATCATCTAATTCATCCTCTTCCGGTTCTTCATCATCCGCCTCTAATTCACCGCCTGTTGTTTCACCGTTTTCGGATGATCCTGACGCGATGAACGAATACCTGCCGATATTGTACGATAATTTAATGATCAGTGATCAACCAATTGTTGGCCGCATCAATATCAATCAGGCGTCGCGAACAGTTCTGGAGCTTTTAACTGCACAAGATGACGATCTTACCGATGCGGCGATGTTTTTAGGTTCGGAGTTGGATGCGGCGAGTCAGCTTGCGTCGTCGATGGGAACTGGAACATCGACTTCATTTTCTAACATCCAGACGGCTGAAATTATTGAGGGAATTTTAGCGGAACGAATATGTGATCCGAATTTGATTGACCAGCCTGAGATGAACTATCCTTTTTGGCCCTACACACACGGTATTGTTACTGATTTGGAGATGATGAAAAAACTTGAACCTTATTTTTGTACTCAGGGGGCGGTTTTCAAGGCGAATGTTGTTGGTCGTTTTGACGAACAATCTCCAGTGGTACGTCTTGAGGTTTGGCTTGATGCTTCGGCGGTGGGCAAACCGGCAAAAATTATTCGAATCCGTGAACTGACCGAACTTGGTCCCGGCTATTCCGCTGAACGGCTTGGTGCTGATGAATGGAGCCGCATCTCTTCCCAATGAAAACAGAAAACAGGTCAATATACTACTCGTCTTAATGCTGCTCATCTTACTTTGAAATGAGCTATTTATTGACTACGAATAGTCTATGAATGATCAAAAGACCCGGATTGAACGCGCGGCAACCTTGAATTTTATTCGATTTTCTTTGCCAGTTGTTCATCCCATTCACGTAATTGTTCGTTTGAGTTAAATTCGGGATGTTGCGTTAATAATTTGCGTTGCAGAGTATAGACGGTTTTGAGTTGGAGCGGATCGGTTTGCCAATACGCGTGAACATCCAACACTTGGCAAAGTTCCAACCATATCTCCGGCAATGGAAATTGACGACTCGTTTCAATATCCTTCACATATTCATTCAGCAATTCCACCGCCTGATCTGTTTTATCGTGTTTGAAAAGGAACAAAGCATAAGAAACATGAACACGTTGGAACATAAAATAATCGTCCAAAATCATCTCGCCGTTTCGAAAACGTTTCCGAATAAGTTGCCGCGCTTCATCGAATAAAAGCAACGGTTTCATCGTCTCAGAAATATCTCCAGACACTTTGGCATAATTAATCAAAGAGTGTACAAGACAACGATCCGCATCAGGAATTTCCTGCCGAATCAGATCACGTGCAAGATTCATTTCCCGCACAAACAGATGTTCGGCTTCCGTAACACGTTTTAACGTAATACACGTATTCGCCCACCGTTGTAACACTCGACGAAGTTCATCCGCATAATAAGCGTAACGATCACGTTCCGGTTCTTCCAACTCTTTTTCTGAAAGATTCCAATCGGATTCTCCGGCTTCCGCCGCCCAATATTTACTTTGAGCTTTGAGTTTGTTCAGGTGAAGCAGGAGCAATTCCCACTGTTCGACAGCAAACGACCACTCTTCACACGCTTGATCCGGTTCATTCATCAACATAAAAAATGTTGCCCGCGTTTTGTGGAAAAAAGCGGTTTTCACATAAAAAAATTGATTGATGTTTTGTTTTTCCGAATCACCTTGTTGTCGGCGGATCAGTTCAATTCCTTTCGCACACGCTTCCATCGCCAGCTCAATCCAATGTCGAAAATCTTCCGGTTCATGCTGTGTTACATTTTCAGGCGGATTGTCGGAATCGATATTTGAAAGTCTTTTAAGCCGTTGGATAATTGAGTCCGGCAAATGACCGTCCGACATCGCCTCCTCCGAAAAATTACTGCTCCGAAGAATAATTTCAACAAAATTGGCAAATTGCGAATAAGCAAGCAATACATCAAATATCGCCAATTTATTACCGTCATTGAAAAGTCCAACCACATCGTCAATGGCATTTTGAAACAACGTGATTGATTCTCCGAGCCGATGTTGACGTGTTCGCAGAACGGCAATATATTCCAGTAATTCACTCCACCGTATTTTCGCAACATGAACATTCATTGCGTCGGTTTCTTCGTCGGCAATGGAACGTAACAAACGCATTGCCTGAATCGCATCTTTTTCCGCTTCCAAAAAATCGTCCCGCTCTTCCCACAAATCGCAACGTAAACGATAAACAGACGCCAACTCCTCCTGAAATTCCAACTTCCCGTCATCCACCACCGATTCCACAATATCAAGCAACCCGTTAATCAAAATAAACGCTCTATTCTGTTTGCCCAACATTTGAAGAATACTAATCATTCTCCGGTAGGCTGAGATGAGATTGGGTAAAATTTCGTCGTATCCCGCTTCCAGACGTTGATGAAAAGAATGTAACGCTTTTTCTTCAATCGCGAGGGCTTCTTCAAGTTTTCCCTGAGCAATAAGCATACTTGCCTGATTGAGATGGACAACTCCAATCGAATACGGAATAAAAGTTTCATCTTCATTGTCTTCCGGTCGAAATTCGGTCGCATATTGATATTGCTGTATCGAATCTTCAAAAGAGGTTGCCGCTTCCTCGAAACGTTTCATTGCCGTTAAGATATTGCCGCGATGCATCAACACATTGGCTAAACCAATACGAAGAGCAAAATTGCCGGCTATCGGCATTTCATTTTGGCGTAGAATTTCATAATAAACATCACGGCATCGTTCAAATTCTTCCAACGCCGTTGCAATATTACCGCGCTGTTCAAAAAGCATTCCATGTTGTAAATAAAGCGTTGTCAGCATGATTTTTGCATGAGTTTCCCCATCGGCAACCAAATCCCGAACAATTTGAATTGATTCTCGTAACGACTCAAATGCTTGCGGAAAATTGCCGAGTTGTTCGTAGAGTTTGGTCAATTTCAGCAACGCCTGAATGAGAATGGGGTACAGTTCATTAATTCCGTCGGCAATTCCCGCCTGAACAATCTCAAAGGCTTCCTGAAAATCGGGAAGAGCTTTTACTGCATCTCCGCTTTGAATTTTCAGATCGCCGGAGGTGAGGAGTGCGGGGATGAGTTGCATTCGGTATTCCGATCCGTCAATCTGGACTAAACGCCGCCAAATATTCACCGCCTGTTCCTGTGCCGCAATCGCCGCCGAATAAGCCCCAAGCGGATGAATCAAAATTTTCGCCTTATTCGCCAAAGCCATCGCCAAACCGTTTTGTGTCTCGTGACTATTCCGGTCGGTTTTCTCGACGAAGTAATGAATCGCTTCGTTCAACGCCACCAAACCGGCTTCCGCACCACGGTGAAACAAGGTGATGGTTGCCCGAAGAAGAAAACAAGGAATCAAGAAGATACGAAATTCATCCTGATCATGCCCTACCGATTTTTCAAGAATCTCAATCGCTTCGTCAACACGAAAAATCGCATCTTCAAATTGACGATTAACAGCCGAACTCTGCGCTGACAACAGCAACACTTTAGCCAGTTCCGGTTTCAAATAGGATTCACCGGCGGCAATTTTAGCACGAAGACGTATCACCGCCTCTTCTGGAGTTTCATTGTGATTTTGGTTATCAAATTCATTCATGGCGATTGGAAACTGTAAATTGGTCAATCGGTTCGTCTAATCGGTTCGTCAAACGATTCATCAAATGATCCTGAATTTCTTAACCACGTGATTATAACTCAAAACTACAAATGGGAAAGTAGAGAGTTAATAGGTAATAAGTAACCATTCAGTCGAGAAAGGTAGCCTACCTTTTGATGTCCTATTTTTTGGTAGGCGGTCTTTCGCCCTGAAAGGGCAATAGATTCGTAGAAAGTGGAGAGTGTTGCAAACGTGTCTTGAACTGTGATTTATTTGATTTTGTGATTGACTATGATTTTCTTAATCATCGTCTTCATTCAATCATTAGACCTTTTCGCTAACTTAAAAACAGGTCAAAAAAACCTTATTTTCTAACAAAACAACCTTAGTTTTCTACCAACATGTCGTCCCTAGCGGGACGGAATCATGTTGCGATACCGTTTTCTACCAATATGTTGTCCCTAACGGGACAGTTTTAACTGCCGGAACAAGGTATTTGGGACAACTGTTACCGACACTTAAAACCGTCGGCTGCATTCTTGAGGTCATCCGCCACAAAACGTAACTATTCAGTAGCGATCCTATTATTTATCATCCGTCCAATAATCAAGAGGTAGGCAACCCCTTGGCGTATAAGCGTTTTTTTTCATTGTTCATCGTGATTTTCAGAGGGATTTGGAAAACCGCTTGTTTCGTAACCTTTTATGGTGTTTGGAGTTATGTA
>JAIROD010000442.1 GCA_031257725.1 Planctomycetaceae bacterium
GGTCTATTCAATTTTTTATTTTCAAGCCATAAATTAATAGTTAACGACGGGGTTTACCCCGTGTTTTAGGGTTAAGTTGAACAACGCGGGGCAAGCCCACGCCGTTAACTTTCGGTAAATTCTGAATTATTAGAGGTTCCCACACCTTATCCCTAATGTCCCCTAAAACTCCAAAATCGGAGTGCTTGATTCAAAAAGCAATTTAGAGCATAATGATTAGTAATTATTCATCCGTAACCTTTAGTTTTTTCAAAAGAATATGAGTACTGTTTCCAATGAATCATCCCCTAATCCGGTGGATCGGGAAAAACTTCAGCAGTTATTTGCTCACGGCAATAAGCAGATGTCGATTGCAAGTTTTGATTATGCCAATGAGATGTTTCTCCAATGTGTTCTTGGCGATCCCGGTAATCCCATTTATCTTAAATCGTTCCTCGCCAATCTGAAAAAAAAATACGGCGAAAAGAAAAAGAAAGGTTTTTTTTCCGTTATCAAAGGTTCAAAAAAAACAATTCTTTCAAAAAAATCGGATCAGGTTTTCAAATCGGCAGTGGAGTCGTTGAAATCGGATCCTTGGAATGTGGACGCTTTACTTTCAGCCGGCGGAGCGTGTGAGGAGTTGGGGCATCACGATGTCGCTATCGAATACTACAAAGCGGCTGTTGAATCGGAACCGTTTAATCTCGAAGCCAACCGGATTTGCGGAGCGGCATTACGTGAAATTGCCGATTATGACGGCGCATTGGCTTGCGTTCACCGGATTCTCAAAGCCAAACCAGGCGATCAGGATGCTGAAAAACTCCGTAATGATTTGACCGTTGAAAAAACAATTCACAAAGGAAAATACGCAACCGGTGATTCCGCTCAAGTCCGCAACGCCCAGAACCAACCGGAACTTTCCGAAACTGAAGATGTAATGGGACGGCCGCTGACCTATCTGGAACAAGTCGAAAAGCGAATCAAAAAAAATCCGAATGATATTGCCAATTACCTTGAACTTGCCCAACATTTTTATCAACAGGCGGATTATGAAAAGTCTGAGCAATATTATCTCCAAGCCGTTCCACTTTCCAATGATTCACCGGATATTGCAGAGCGGTTGCTGGACGCGCAAAAACAAAAATTGCATGCTAAAGTGTTGGCACTCAAAGAAGAATTTGAAAAAACAAGGAAAGAATCAACAAAAACCGAATTTTACAAAACCAAAGAAGAATACGATGCTAAAAATCTGGAACTTGCACGGCATCGGATTCAGTATCATCCCAATCATGCCGGTTATCATTTTGAATACGGCGTTTTACTCCAGCAACGGAAACAAATCAAAGAAGCGATTGCCGAATTTCAACAAGCGAAAGCCGAAATAACTCGTAAAGGTGAATGTTTACTTGCTTTAGGTCAATGTTTCCAAATGATTAAGCAAAACAAATTGGCAATGACTCATTATCAGGAAGCGGTTGGGGCGTTGTCGGATGGGGAACCAAAGAAAAAGGCTCTTTATCTTGCGGCGAAACTTGCTTTTGAGTTGGAGGATTACGAAAAGTCGGAAGAATACGGACTTCAGTTGGCGGCAATCGATTTTTCTTACAAAGATTTGGGGGAACTACTAGACAAAGTTGCCCAAAAACGGCATAATTAACTCCCAAATAGTCCTTCCGAAAATTTTTACACGCCAAACAAAATAAAATCGTATGTTTTTACCGGTTGTCGTGTGTTTATTTTCTGAAATGGTCACAATCTCAATTTAATATCACTCAACTCTATTATCTGAATTTACATGCCGAACATTAAAAGTGCTAAAAAACGTCTTCGTCAAAACATTGCAACACGTGAACGAAATCGTGCCAATCGGTCGTTTGTTCGTAACCGTTGTAAAAATGTCGTCAAAGCAGTCCGTGAGGGAAATGTGGAAGAAGCGGATCAGCTTTTCCGTGAAGCGGTCAAATCGCTAGATCAAGCCGGAGCAAAAAAAATTATCCATAAAAATGCGGCTGCCCGAAAAAAATCTCGGCTCTCCGCGTTAATCCGTAAATTGAAAAAACAAAATCAAACGGTTTCCTGATTAAATCAAATACCGTTTCTATGTTACCGTCGGCAAGGAATGACGTTTTCCTTTTTGAACGTTTATTGCTTTCCGTCGGTTATTTCATGTTACGGTGATTTATCGGTTTGCTCCTGTTTCAAGTATTGATCATTCTTTTTCACTATCTATCGTTTCTACGTTACCGGTAGAGAGATTGAGGGAGGTTCTGATGTAATTGTCTATTTTATTTTGGTAATATTTTAATGAATTTTTTTACATCCCAACGGGATGTTTCCAACATAGCCGTTGGTTTTGCGTTGTAACGATAGGAAATCAATGTTTTCGTCTGAATAACGCAATACCAACGGAACAAAATGGTAAAAATGATAATCCGGTTATTTTGCCGTGTGTACGGTGAGTACACCGCACGCACGGCTCTATTAGAAAATATCCCTTCGGGATAGAATAGTAGTTTACGAGTGTTACGTGAATTTATTTTCACCATAAAATTAATAAAATAAAATAGACAGTTACGTCACAAAGTATACCTTTTTCACTTGAAATTTCGGTTTTTGTTTTTGAAATGATTGCTGGATAGTCTCTCTGTTTAAGGACGAAACGCATCCTGTGCATTTCTCAAAAACCGAAAATTAAAGTGTAATGAGTATATATGCAACGAATCCTTTGGCTTAATTTTATTTTTCATTATATCATTTGCCATTGACTCAACTTTATCTGAAACATCAATATCAATTTTTGCTATCTTTTTCCATTTTGTAATTTGATTCTTCCTATCAAAACTACAATTATCCAAATACAAACGGCTTTCCATATTTGTATTATCTCATATACAATAATTTTAATCAACCAACCCAAGAACCTGCTTCGCAGGGGAGGCAGAGCGGACGGGGTATGGTTGTTCTCTAAAGGTATCGGACTCGGGTTTCATACCTCTATGACCGCGGCAAAGCCGCGGGGTATGAAACCCTCGCCACGAATCAATTACTTGCGTTAAACATTGGCCATGTGTACCCCCAATTTCGTATAACGCCTTTTAGACAGCCCCTCGCTCAATGCTTTAAATATTCGAATTCCCCGCGGGTCCAGCGGTTTATCAGGAACCGGGACACGGAGCCGGGTAGGCGGGGGGCCTGTCCGGGGGAAACCATAGGCTTAAAGGCAGACGTTTCCTTTGAGCCTCCGCGGAGCGGAGCTCTAAGCAAACTTGTTTACCGGTATCTTTAGCGTTGCGTTAGTTCAAACAGAGGCTCGTTCGACAGGGTTTATAATACTGTTAGTTTATAGAAAAATAATAAACATAATGATACCAGCCATTTGAATTCAAATAGTGCGAAAACACTATCCAGCCATCAAAACCATTGTTTGTTTCCCCCCTCCTAACCGTATATGAATATGCATCGCCATTTTCCAGTCTATATTGAGTAGGGATATATGCTTCCAAATCATTAATCATCTGTACATCTTCTTCATCAACATCATCCTCCCCTATTGAGAATAGTTTCTCTATTCGTGTGTTTGTCCCAAACGCATTTCGTAAAACATTTCTTGCTAAATTTATATCTGAAGCCTGCTGAATAAAAGCGTACCTCGTAAAATTTCCGTCGTATCCACCGAATACATCCCCATCATATGCAAATATAACATTGGGTGTTATAAGAATGAATAGAACCCCTATAGCCAAAAGATATTTTAA
>JAIROD010000472.1 GCA_031257725.1 Planctomycetaceae bacterium
GAACGGATCATAAAGGACGCGCAAAAGTGATGCGTGGTGTTTTAAACAATGACCATACATCAGTAACAACAGTAAATCACAGCGAGTCGTGGAATTTTGATAAGACTGGAAACTGGTTACAATATACGAAAAACGGAACCACAGAAAATCGCACCCACAACGCCGCTAATGAATTACAAGGAATTGCCACACACGATGCCAACGGTAACATGGTATTGATGCCCGGCTTGAAAGAAAAATACGACGCGTGGAATCGTTTGATAGAAGTCAGAGATCCAAACGATAATTTAATCGCTCAATATGAATACAACGGATTGAACCAACGAATCAAAAAAACAGTCAGCTCAATTGGTTATAAAATCATTCTTTAACGAAAATTGGCAAGAAGTCGAATCACAAACCGGTTCTGAAATAACAAGTTACATTTGGGGATTACGTTACATCGACGATCTTGTTTTGCGCGAAAAAGGAATTGAAAAATTATATTCTCTTACCGATCCGAATTGGAATGTGTAGCAATTTGTGATTCGATAGGTTCTGTTGTGGAACGAATGAAATACGATGTGCCTTGGGTAAAATCACTTGGTTAAGTATAAATTTTAGTACGAAAAACAGGTCGCCCGACGAAGAAAAATACGCCAACGAAATCGGAATCAATACGGTTTGTACACCATAAATCTGCTGAAATGTTTTGGCTGCCTCCTGCATTGCGTACCAAAACGTTTCGTTACAATAAAATTCAGGATAATCGGTTCACGCTTTCGCCAACATCCAACACTAAATGTGACGAAAAACAGCACCGTTAAAAAAATAAAATGTTAGTAGTTTCATTGAACATAAGTTGTTACGGAATGTGATTCAAAATGGCGGCTCCCCAAAATCGTCCCAGTACATCAGCACCACGATCATTCGGATGAAGGAAAAATGTTCCTTTTTTACCGGTCTCATGCCGCATCGCTGATTCGTAATGCGTTTTGAAATAATGATACGCTTTGGTATCGCCTAAATAAACCCGTGTTTTGTCTGGAGTTTGTGAATAAAAATCGACCAACGACTGAATTTCCAAACCGTAAACGGTTACACGAAGTTGCCCTTCCAAAAGATAGACGGCGTTGTTTTGTGTTGTATCACTGTACCAGATCGGATAGTGTAACACAATCTTCGACTCAGGATAATCCGTCAGTAACCGATCAACGATTTCCTTCAGATTCCGCCGATAATCTTCAGGTGAAACCGGTGAACCGTTCGGTCCGGTTACCGCACTGTCATTGGTTCCAAGCATAACCGAAAAGAGGAGTTTACCGGATTGATCATTTTTGAACAGATTTGCCGCTTCAATAACTTTAGGAAATTGTTTGTTTTTCGACGGCAGAAAATCGACGGTGGTCAAACCACTGACTCCTTGATTTGAAAAGGCAACTTCGCCAATACCGGCTTGCTGTTTCAAATATTCCGCGCACCGCGCCGGAGGCGATTGCTCGCCGCCGCCGATGGTAATACTATTACCGATAAAAACAATATTTAATTTCGTATCAACCGCCGGAGGTTCTTTGATCGCAACTCCGTCCTCTGCAAAAAGAGGATCATCAAACAAACCAAGACTCTTTCGGTTTTGAAACAGTTCCCGAATATCAGGTTTTGTCCGATTCTGATTTTGAGTTTCGAAAACTTTTTTGAACGCTTCCGTCCAAATAGCGTAACCGTCCTCGTTTAAATGTAACCGATCTTTGATGAAAAGATTTTCACGAACCTTACCGTCTTCGCCGTTCATCGGCGTGATCACGTCAATATAAAAAAGTCCCTTTGTTTTTGAAGCCAACTCCTGAACTTTCGTACAAAATTCATCGCCCTGTTGCCAAAATTTTTCACGAACCGGAGCATGAGTTGTCGAAACAAAATAAATTTCGGTTAACGGATTCGCATTCCAATGCCGTGCAATGTAATACTTAAAATGACGAAAAACCGTTTCAACATTTTTACCTTGCGCAAGATCATTTGTTCCACAAAAAATAACAACCCGTGCCGGTTTGTACGGTAAATGAATCCGCGTCAGAGCAATGATATTTTGTTCATAATTGGAACCGCCAAAACCGCGATTAACCGCATCGTATTCGGCAAATGTTGTTTCAAGTTTCTTACCCCAAAGAGCAAACGACGAACTTCCCACAAACAGCGAACAACCGGGAATCGGCGGATCGTCCAAACTTCGGTAACTGTAATTCCGAACCGCACCTTCAAATTTGCCCAGTGTTGGTGTTGTTTTCTGCGCTTCGGCTGTTACGGTCAACAAGATCAATGCAGTCAAAAATGCAAAAACAAAAATACTGCAACTTTTGATCAAAGGTTTTAACGTTGTTTTTGATATTAGTTTTAATATTAATTTTAACATGGGTGTTTAAGGAGTAAACAGTTGATTGTTGTTTCGAAATAAATCACGAAATTTCAACAAGAAATTTAATCACGAATTTTAGTAACTGTCTATTTTCAACGCGAAACACACAAAAAAAGCGAAAGGTTACGAACACACACAAATAATTTTTTTCGCATTTTTCATTTTATTTCACGTGCTTTGTGTTGAAAAAGTTAAAACAAAATAGGCAGTTCAAGTCTCCCAAAATAAAAAACAGTTAGTTTATTTTAACGGTATTCATTTTAAACACAAGGGAATCTCTAATAATTCAGAATTTACCGAAAGTTAACGGCGTGGGCTTGCCCCGCGTTGTTAGGTTTAACCCCAAAACACGGGGTAAACCCCGTCGTTAACTATTAATTAATTTATTAATTAATAGATTGAAAATAAAAAATTGAATGATGAGAGATGCCCACAAGATACCCGGCGAAACGTAAATAGTTCCTGTTGATTTTACGTTTTTGAAAAAAAAAAAGGTTACATATTTAATTGCGCTGACTTATTTAATAATATGAAGTTATGGAATTTGAAAATATTTTTAAACAAAAACAAAAGTGATGATTTGAGTCTTAAAATGCGATTTTTATTTTTGTACAGGCGAACTTTGGCAATTTAGGGATGTTAAGGATATTGGAGACATTAAATATATTAGAGATATTAGGAATATTAAGGATATTGGCGAGATTAAGGACATTGGTGATAAATTGGGAAGAATAATTTCTGTGAATTTTTGGAGGTTCTCAATTAGTTGAAATTGCTCTGGATTTTTTTCTATGTAATTCTTATAGTTCCCTTTATGAATACGGTTGTCGCACAAATTCAAGGGTTGCTCAGAAAAGGACGGGTTGTTGACCTGATTCTGCCGCTTGTGATTTCGGCAAGTTTTCTGATTATTCTTGTGCCGTTGCCGGCAACATTGATGGATGTGTTTCTCTCAATGAATATTGCGATTGCCATCATCATCTTGTTCACCACTCTCTTCGTTACGAAACCGCTCGATTTCAGTATTTTTCCAACAATTCTGTTGGCAACAACATTGTTTCGTCTTGTGCTGAATATCGCTTCAACCCGATTGATTTTAACCCGCGCCCATATCGATGCCGAACATGCCGCCGGTGAAGTAATCAGAAATTTCGCCGAATTTGTTACCAGTGGCGGAAATATTATTGTCGGTTTGATTATTTTCGTAATTATTGTTGTGATTCAATTTGTTGTGATTACGAAAGGCGCAACACGGGTTAGTGAAGTGGCGGCACGGTTCACCTTAGACGCCATGCCGGGTCGCCAGATGGCGATTGACGCCGACCTGAATGCCGGAATTATCGATGAACGTGAAGCAAAACGGCGGCGTGAAGAAATTACACAGGCGGCAGACTTTTTCGGCGCAATGGATGGTGCCGGTAAGTTTGTACGCGGCGATGCGATTGCCGGAATTGTGATTACCATCGTCAATATTCTCGGCGGACTGTTTATCGGTATGGTGCAATACAGTATGGACTTGCAAGAAGCCGCAACCATTTTTACACGTTTAACTATTGGTGATGGTCTTGTTAGTCAAGTTCCGGCGTTGCTCATTTCTATTGCCACCGGCTTGCTTGTAACACGAAGCAGTTACAGCACCAACCTTCCCGAACAGTTTGTCCGACAACTCCTTTCAAAACCGGTCGTGTTAGTTTTGACTGCGTTTTTTCTGTTTATTTTGACACTGACCGATTTACCGAAGATGCCGCTTTGGACAATTGCGTTGAGTTCGATTGGTCTTGCTCTGCTGATGACCCGCAAGGCTAAAGCGATTCGGCAAGCGGAAGAAAATATCGCTGCCAAAGCGGAAGCCGAAAAAACAAAACAGTCGGAAGAACAAATTGAGGATTATCTCAAAATTGATCCGATGGAGTTGGAAATCGGAGTTGGTTTGATTCCTCTTGCCGACCCTGCACGCGGCGGCGATTTACTGGACAGAATTCACCGTCTTCGCAAGGAGGTTGCGGCGGAAATCGGGATTATTTTACCGCGTGTGCGGATTCGCGATTCCTTCCAACTCGACCAACTTCAATATCGCATCAAAATTGCCGGACAACCGGTTGCGTTGGGAATGGTTTATCCCGATATGTATCTTGCGATGGATTCCGGTGTGGCGACGGGGCAGGTGCAGGGAATTGAAACACTTGATCCGGCATTCGGTACGCCGGCACTCTGGATTGACGGCATTACCAAAGATCAGGCGGAAATTTTCGGTTACACAGTTGTCGAACCCGGCGCGGTTATTGCAACACACCTTTTAGAAGTAATCAGAAAACATGCCGATGAAATTCTGACTCGCGATGCAACACAACATTTACTTGACGAGCTCAAAAAATCAAGTCCGGCGGTTGTCGATGAACTTTTGTCGAAAGTCCTGTCGTTGGGGCAGGTTCAACAGGTTCTCCAATTGTTGTTGCGTGAACAGGTTCCGATTCGGCAACTGGGAACGATTCTGGAAGTGCTTGGCGATTACGGTACCAAAACCAAAGACCCGATTCTTCTGACAACTTATGTCCGAACCAAATTAGCCCGAACAATCAGCACACGTTATCGTGACGACAATAATGTTCTCAATGTTGTGTTACTTGATCCGGCGTTGGAGGATCAGATTCGAGCCGGTTTTGAACACGGTGAACAAGGTTTATATATCCGGCTTTCACCGAATGCCATTGAACATCTTTGCAAAAAGATGTTACCGGAATTGGACAAACTAACACAGATGAATTTACCGCCGGTAGTTTTGGTGAATCCCCAAATTCGTACTGCTTTGAAACAAATGACCAGTGCAACAATTCCGGGGCTGATTGTTTTGAGTTACACGGAGATTACGCATGACACACAAGTTGTCGGTGTCGGCGTTGTTACACTGTAAACATTATTAAAAGTTTTCCGATACGGTAAACAACCAATATCTTACCGTTGACTGTATATTACGAAAAGGTCTATTACGTCAATCAAATAAAATAACCAATTTAAACACGAAAGACACGAAAATTTTTGTTGTCCTTTTCTTATAATTTCGTGTATTTCGTGTGTTTCGTGTTAAAAAAGGTTAAAACAGAAGGGTCGTTTGTTTTGGCGTATTTTTTTTCTGATGATTTCCCCTTTTGGGGTGGGCGTTTGTAATCGCGGGGAATAATCAAAAGATTCCGTCCCGTTAGAACAGCATGTTGGTAGAAAACTTGACTTCGTTTGCTACCAAGATGTTGTCCCTACGGGACAGAACAAGGAACCTACAGGACAGAAAACAAACATTCACCGCGACAGAATAGTTACCCGCTCATTATCCGCTCTCCGCTATCCACTCTCACTCAATTCATCCCCCGTTGTAAAAACGCGCTCTTTTGATATAATGGG
>JAIROD010000494.1 GCA_031257725.1 Planctomycetaceae bacterium
CCATTTTAACATTTGGCATTTTTCAAAGAAAAACGCCAAAATCCCAACCAAACACATCATTACATTTTTCATCGTCAATCTCCTTATTTTATAAGGTTTCATTGAAATAATTGCGATTCGCTTACCGCAAAACAAACGGCAAAACAACGTATCGCAATCGAATTAGATTCAAATTTTACATGGAACCCAACATGTTGTCAACAGAAATTTTCCTATTCCCAAAATTTTTTAAAAAATATTTCCGTAAACTGTCCGAAAGAAATCAAAGTAATTATTCAGTAGATTGGTGATTCGATGGTAAGTCGCGCCGGTTGAGATTTCACTGATTCCCAAACGGTTTGCCCCAGCAAAACGGTTTATGATTGAATCGACGTGCGATAGACAGGACAAACCTTCCTGGCGTCAGTGAAATCTCAACCGGCGCGACCGTCCAGTGGACGGATCGCCTACCTCGCAATTTTCTACTTTAATTGACCTAATTTAACAACCAGCCGGTGAACGCTAGGAAAAAATTTGAAAAATCTGCAATACATTTTAATCGCTATTTTACACACCCTATCCTTGCGGTTGCCCCCAAACAACAAACACTCCCTTTTTTATAGGGACAATAGGGACAAAAAGGACATTAGGGATAATTCAATGCTAAGAAAAAATTTTTTCCTGATATTTTTCTCCCCCTTCTCCCACCTCTCCAACTTATTCCCTATAATAACTATAAAGAATTTAAACCGATTTCAATTCAATCGAATTGGAAGATAATTGGCGGGTTGTGGTAAACGGTTCCTGTTGACATAATCGAAAAGGTAGGTACAATTCAAAACACGTGCGGTAATGTACAACATAAACACGGAAGAAAACAATTCTGAAAATGACCGTTCCCGAAAAGATATTGCTTTAGCGGTTCGGATTTCCAATATCGGATTTGAAATGGTTCTTCCGGCAGTTATTGGAGTTGGTTTGGATTATCTGTTCGGTACAGTGGTTCTGTTTGCCATACTTGGCGCAATACTCGGAGCCGTACTCGGTTTTTGGCAACTCATCAGAATCGCCTCAAAAAACGATAGATAACCTAATAAAAAAACCTCACCAAAAATTATTTTAATTGATTTCAGTCAATTTATTTTTCCGTATTTAATTTTCCTTTATCAAGATTTTAATTGTTCAGATAAAAATGAGCGATGGAATAAACATTGAAGACCTTGTCGCCGGACACGTTAAAGATACGGACTATTTTCATCTTCCGTTCTATCATCTCGACATTCCCTCTTTCCTGGTCAATCTCGGAATAACAAAGTTCGTGCTAATCGAAATAGCCGCCGCTATTCTGATGGTTGTTATTTTTTTACCGATGGCAGCACGGGTTCGCGGAGGAAAACCGGTTAAAGGACGTTTTTGGAATTTGATCGAAGTTTTTCTCGTTTATATGAAAGATGAAGTGATTGTTCCCTCAATCGGAAAAAAAGATGCCGCTCTATTTCTTCCTTATCTATGGACGCTTTTTTTCTTTATCCTATTTTGTAATCTTGGCGGAATGCTGCCCTGGGCGGGATCGCCAACCGGTTCAGTCATGGTTACCGGCGTTTTGGCTATTTGTACCTTGATCGTCGTTTCCGCTACCGGTATGATTTATCACGGCATCAGCGGTTTTTGGCTCGGAATGATTCCGCCAATGGACGGTGCTATCGGAATTGTTTTGGCTCCGTTTATGTTCGTCCTGGAAGTGTTCAGCTTTTTCGTCAAACACTGCTCCCTGTGTATTCGTCTCATGGCAAATATGTTTGGCGGACATTTGATGATTGCTGTGTTTCTTGCGTTTATTCCCATGTCCGCATGGGCAATTTACGCATGGATTCCAATCACATTTCTGGTCATCATTACCTCCGTTTGCGTCAGTTTTTTGGAATTGTTTGTCGCCTTCCTTCAGGCGTACATTTTTACCTTTTTGACTTCCGTGTATATCGGAATGGCAATACACCAACACTAAAAGAATCGAAAACGGAAACTGATCATTCGATGTTCCGTTTTCCCATTAACCTATCCACTATCCATTAAAAAGGAGATTTTTCGTGAACAAGTTCGCTCGAATTGTTGTTTGTTGTTTTGTTTTGTTCCTCATGTTTGCCCCCGCCATCGCTTTGGCACAGGACAGCACCGGAGCAACAAGTTCCTTTTCCATTTCCAAGACTTCGTTTGGCTATCTTGGTGTAGGAATTGGTGCCGGATTAGCGGTTATTGGCGGAAGTATCGGGATCGGTCTTATCGGATCACGAGTCATCGAAGCCTCCGCCAGACAACCGGAAATGCTCGGTCAACTCAGAACATTGATGTTCATCACCGCCGCACTGGTCGAAGGTCTCGCACTCTTCGCATTGGTCATTTGCATCCTGTGTTTGTTTGTCGGATAAAATCCGGAACAACAGAACAGAATAAAACAACCGAAAGTAAAGGTAAAAGTATAAAGTAAATGTAAATGTGAGAACTGTAGGATGTAAATTGTTTTAGGTGTAAATTTTTCAACAAACGGGAAATTTCGTCATTGTTTTTTGCCCGTTAAAAAAAAGTTTGACCAAACTGTAATGAATCATCGAACCGTCAAAAAATCGAAAAAACAAATCAAAACTCGACCGGGAAATATTTACGATGCCTTTGTCAAGAATATTTTTGGACGCTTGTTAGTGTTTATTGATTTTTTGAAAAACTATGCCAATCCTAACTTCGTTAGTAATATAGAGATAAATAAAATTTATCCCGCCCCGACTCATTATATTGGGTTAAAAGGTGACGAACGGATTTTGGATTTGGTATTTTGTTGCCCACTCAAAAAAAGCAACGCCAACTTGAAAGCGGTGATTCTATTGGAACATGCCGGAAGTTCACTCAAAACACTGCCTGTTCGGTTACTTGGTTTTGCCAGCACAATTTGGTGGTTGGAACTCAAAAATAAACAAAAAGTTCTGTCGGCAATTTATTTCATTGTCTTGCGAACAGGTAAAAAACCACATCGACAACATTATGCAACCTTGGCTGATTGGTTGCCGAAAGATAAAAATGGGCAACCAATTGGTGCGGTACCGGAAATCGAATACGATGTAATTGATTTACCTGCAATTAGCAGTGATAAACTTTGTGGCGGTGCGTTGTTGCGTGCTGGTTTGGACATTTTGAAAAAGATGACCGAGGGAATGCATGAAGAGTTTGCCGATGCTTTGTTGCCGCTCGCAGAAATTGATGATGAGGAGCAACAGATAATCATAACACACGAATTTCTTGAGTTCGCCTCTAAAGTTTTTGCCGCTCACCAAAAACGCTTGGATGCCGAAACTGTCAATAAAGTATTGAAACCAATTTTCAAGGAAAGGACCAAAGCAATGATTATGACAATTTTCGAAGAAGCCGAAGCCAGAGGTGAAGCACGAGGTGAAGCCAGAGGTGAAGCAAAAGGTAAACAAAAGATGCTATTGTTGGCATTGCGTAAGAAATTTAAAAAAATTCCTAAACGCATTGAAACTGCAATTTATCAAATGTCTGATTCAATCGCTTTGGAATCGTTGATTTCTGAAATATTCGAATGCCAAACACTAGACGAATTTGAGAAGGCGTTACCGTAAATTAAATTACGATTTTTTGATTTTATAAGATTAAGAAAGGGCGACCACGATGATTATGGCAATTTTTGAAGAAGCCGAATCACGAAACAAAACATTTTTTATTTTATAGAGACGAAGGGGATAAATAATGACAAGATCGACAGTGTTTAGGCAATTTTAAAAAGTTTATGTTACTGACATAATTTTCAACTTTCAGTTTCTATTATACTAATGAACCGTTACACTTTTTTTGCCGGAATTGCTTTGGTATTTTTGATGTTGTTGTGTTTTGTCGAAACGGCGCAAGCGTTTCCGGCGCAACAAGAAGGTACTGATCGCGTTGCTACGTCTGAAGCGGAACAGGAACATCAGAGTGAGCACAAAGCCCCCAGTTTGAATCCGTTGGAAGTGGTTTCAGACACGGCGATTTGGTCGCTTGTGATTTTTTTGCTTGTGTTTTGCATTCTTGGCAAATTTGCATTTGGACCGATTGCCAAAGCACTTGATGAACGTGAGAAAGGTATTGTTGACAAAATTGCGTCTGCGCAGCGGGTTAATGAGGAAGCGCAAGAGATTTTGAAACAATATCAGCAAAAGCTGGATGATTCCAAAGCGGAAGTCCGTCAAATTCTTGATACAGCCCGAAAAGATGCTCAACAAGTGGCGGACGGGATTATTGAAAAAGCGCGTGAAGCGGCGATTCAGGAACGTAACCGTGCTATGCGTGAAATTGACGACGCAACAACATTGGCGTTACAAACGATAGCGGAACGAAGTGCCGTGCTTGCGACCAACCTTGCCGGAAAAATGATTCGTGCCGAAGTGAAACCGGAACATCACCGCGAACTCATTCGCACCGCTCTTAAAGAATTTACTAAAAGCTAAGTAACCAGCACCAATCAATTAAGAGAGATGGCGATGTGAGGCTGATTTTATCAAATCAAAATAGTTCTCTTGCTCAGTTACAGAACGGTTTCACGTCGGTTTCGTGATGAATTTGTACAAAAAAATCCGGAATACCAACGAGAAATTTTGAAGAAAAAAGCAGAGAAAAGTTTATCTAAAGAACCATAACCTATAAAAAATAATTAAATCATAACGGTTTGTTTTGTATGCATGGGCGGTAAATTTTATTTTATTAAACGGTGGTTTTTCCGGATTTTAACCGTTAATCATTGGTAATTACAATGGAACAGGATGCTCAATTTGCTGCGGAATTTAACGCAGATGTGGAAGTTGAAAAGGTTGCGGAGATTTATGCCGAAGCCTATTTGAATGCTGTTGAATCGCAACAATATTCTATTGACGATTCGGTTGAGGAATTTTCGTCGTTGATTGATGTTTTGAAATTGCAACCGAAATTTGCTGCGTTTCTTGGATCGGCGATGATTTCGACCGAAGAAAAACTTGCCTTACTCGAAAAATCTTTTGCGAATGCGGCAACACCGCCATTCTGGAGTTTTCTGAAAATTGTTGCGAAGCGGAATCGGCTTGACATTCTGATGCCGATTTTTGTACAGACGAAAAGACTGTTGGATAAACGTTGCCAACGTATTCCTGTTATCATTACAACGGCAACTGAAATTGATTCGCAATTACTTTTGTCGTTATCGGAAAAGTTGCGTGATATTATTGGTGGTGAACCGATTATTCAGTGTGTGGTTGATCCTGAAACTCTTGGCGGTATGGTAGTACGAGTTGGCGATACGATTTATGATGCTTCGATTCTGACCCGATTGAAAGATGTTCGTCAACAGATGATTGAACGCAGTGCCCGTGAAATTCAACG
>JAIROD010000574.1 GCA_031257725.1 Planctomycetaceae bacterium
GTTGCGTCGGCGATAGCCGACTTGCCCCTGTTTCCCGCTGGCAATCGGTTTCCAAACCGGTCGGAAACACCAATGGCCCAATCGAATCTGATTCACTGTTGCCTAGCGGCAACGCAACCGTGGGTGATAACCCTTCGGCGAAAGGTTGCCTACCATCGAATGACCAATCTACTGAATAATTACAAAAATATTTCACTAATATATTACGTGGTTTATAGTTTTGGGCGCAGGTATTTTTGAAACTCAGAGATTGTAATCCGCTTGCAACATAAACTACAAACCGCACCTTTCAATTACTCATCCGCCGAGTGTACCATTGGGACAGGTTAATAAAAAACATGAGAACAAACGAAACAACAAGCATCACAACAGCAATCGCCGTCGCTCCAACATAATCGTATTGTTCCAATTTTACTACAATTAAAAAAGGAGTGATTTCCGTTTTCATCGGCAAGTTGCCGGAGATAAAAACGACCGAACCGTATTCACCGAGTGCCCGTGCAAACGCTAACGTAAAACCGGTGATTAACGCTGGCAATACCGACGGCACAATAATGTACCAAAAAGTTTGGAATCTTGTTGCGCCGAGCGAGGCGGCGGCTTCTTCGACTTCCTTGTCAAGGTCTTCCAATGTCGGCTGCAATGTCCGTACAACAAAAGGAAGACCAATAAATATTAAAGCAACCAAAACTCCAAGCGGCGCATAAGCAATTTTAATTCCAAACAAAGCCATAACACCGCCCACCCAGCCGTTTTTAGCACAAATTGCCGTCAACGCAATTCCTGAAACCGCCGTCGGTAACGCAAACGGCATGTCCACAAGAGCATCCATGATCCGTTTGCCCGGAAATTTGTAACGAACCAATGTCCATGCAACAATAAAACCAAACACTGCATTGATCAAAGCGGCAAGGAATGACGCGCCAAAAGACAGCCGATAGGAAAGAAGCACCTGCTTTGTTGTAACCGCTTTAAAAAATTCGCCAAAACTCATCGAGGTCGTATTCAATACCAATAACGAAAGCGGCAACAACACAATCAAACCCAAATATGTCAACGTGATACCTAAAGTCAAACCAAATCCGGGTAAAACACTATGATTTTTCATTACAACAATCTTTTTGTTTGACGTTTTTGTTCTAGTATCAACGGTTATGAAATGGAAAGGTGAAAATAAATCACCATGTTGTTATTAAAAAGTTATATCGTGAAAGTCCGGTGCGGCAATTAAAAACAATTAAATTAAACTATTTTTAATTAAAGAAGTCTCACCGAACTTTCACGGACGATGGATCACGTTGTTATTTCGTTGAAAACTGGTCGTAAACTCCGCCGTCTTCAAAATGTTCTTTTTGCGCCTTCTGCCAGCCGCCGAACACGTCGTCAATCGTGAACAAGTCCACTTTGATAAAATTCTTTGAATATTTTTCCAAAATTTCTTTGTTACGCGGTCGGTAAAAATGTTTCGCGACAATTTCCTGACCTTCTTTACTGTACAAGAAATTCAGATAGGCTTCGGCAATTTTACGTGTTCCGCGTTTGTCCACCACCTTGTCAACAATGGTTACAGGCGGTTCCGCTAAAATACTAATTGGCGGAACAACAATATCGAATTTACTGTCGCCAAATTCTTTGAGTGCGAGAACCGCTTCATTTTCCCATGTAAGAAGGACGTCGCCGATTTCACGTTGCACAAAAGCCAACGTTGATCCTCGTGCGCCGGAATCAAGCGATTCGACATGTTTGTACACTTCAGCCGTGTACGCCAACGCTTTTTTCTGCGCCGCTTCAACTTCTTTAGCGAATTGAGGATCACGAAGTTTTTTCAGATCGCCCAGTTCTTTTTTCAGAATGTAACCCCAACCGGCAAGATAACTCCAACGTGCCACTCCCGACGTTTTCGGATTCGCGGCAATCACCCCCACTCCCGGTTTAATCAAATCGTCCCACGTCTTAATATTTTTGGGATTCCCTTTTCGTACCAAAAATACAACCGTTGACGTGTAAGGCGTACTGTTGTCGGGTAAACGTTTTTGCCAGTCCGCCGGTAACAGTTTTGCTTTTTCCGCAATACTGTCAATGTCATAAGCCAATGCCAGTGTAACAACATCGGCATCAACTCCGTCAATCACCGCCCGCGCCTGTTTACTGCTGCCGCCGTGTGTCGGTGTTACATTAACGGTATCACCGGTTAAGGCTTTGTAATGTTTTTTGAACGCTTCGTTAAACTCTTTGTAGAGTTCCCGCGTCGGGTCGTAGGACACATTGGTCAGTTTGTAATCGGCTGCGTAAAGCGTTACAGAAAAAAACGCAATTAACGCAGCAAAAAACAATGTCGTCAGATTTTTTTTCATAAATCTTCTCCTTGAAATACATTGTGGTTTGGTAAAAGTTTTGAGGTCAAATCCTCATTTCACTGTTTTCAATAAACAGCAAAATACATGCCAATCTAATATTTTTTTCTTTTTGCCAACATTAAAACGATTTTCAATAGCGAAAAATATCGCAATCTTGTTGCCGGTCATACGGGTTTTCGTCTCATCTTTTATATAATTTCCATGAATTATTCCGGTTAGGGCAACAAATACTTCAACCGCTCTATAACCTTTTTTTTCAACACAAAAAATATTATGATTCATTATGCAAAAAAATAAAGAGATTGTTATTTCCGTGATATTTACCCGTGATATTTGACGGCTCTGTGAAATGTCACGGCGATTGACCTATATCAGCCAGCATATTTGATAGCCCGACTCGTTCAATTGTTGCTCCAAAACGTTCTTTATCAAGTCCGTGCGCGGCATACCAATCGATGATAACTTTAATCAATGCAAGAAGTTCGGTTTTATTTTGCAACGTCAACGGTAAACGGTCGCCCCATCGCGGAGTTTTTCCTGCCATTCCGCCAACAAAAACAGCAAAATTTTTACCAACTCCCAATACGCCGAGATCATTTTCCTGCGGTTTTGCACAGCAATGCCGACAGCCCGTAACGGCAATCTTGAATTTATGCGGTAAATTCTTTCGTTTCCCGAATTTTCTGGAAATATCATGAGCAAGCCTTTGCGTGTCAATTCCGCCAAACTTGCAGTAAGTTCCCGGACAGGCAACAATAGAACGTACACATTTTCCGCTTCGGGCTGGTTCTATCGGCAACTTTTCAAGCGTTTTTCGCATCAACGGCAATTTTTCATAAGGAATATGCGGAATTTCAAAACCTTGCCGTGTTGTTAGATGAACGGTTCCGTTGCCGTAACGTTGGGCAATGGTCGCAGCGGCACGCAGTTGTTCCGGTGTCATCTGTCCGCCAATAACAAGAAATCGTGCGGTGAAATGTGTTTTGCCTTTTTCGGCAAAAATTGCGGATTCTTTGAGTTTTGCGATTTCCGCGTCGGTTATTTCCGGTAAATTGTTGGTTTTCGAGGACATTAGAGCAAGCGTTGTTAATAAAATGTGGTCAAAATGTTTGTAGGGAATCTCTAATTAATAATTCAGAATTTACCAAACGTTAACGGCGTGGGCTTGCCCCGCGTTGTTCGGCTTAACCCCCAAACACGGGGTACCCCCCGTCGTTAACTATTAACTAATTAATAGGTTAAAAATAAAAATTTGGTAATATATCAGTGGAATTTTTCGGAGATTGAAGTTTATTTTTTTACCACCCCTGCCCCTCCGAAGGAGGGGAATGATTCCCCTCCTTCGGAGGGGCTAGGGGTGGTCATTCGGAGGAAATGACTGAATAGTTAAAAAAAAATATTTCACTGATATATTACTACATTTTTAGAAATTCCCAAATGACATTTTCTGTGAAATCCCGACGTGGTATCATTTTATTTCTTGTGAGTATTGTTATAGCGATGCTTGCGGTTGGTTCATTGTCATTGCTGGCTCTTTTGACCACAGAATACGAAGCGGCAATATTTCGCGGTGATGAAATTCAGGCTGGTCAACTGGTTCAGTCCGGTATGGAGTTTCTTGGGCAAACACTTGGTTCTTCGGAATCTTCCTCTATTTCAGAAACAGAATGGTCTAATTCATTTGATTCCTCCGGTTCTTTTTATTTTTCGCAACAAATTTCAGCCGAACAATCGCGTTTTCACCGGTTGTACGATAATCCGGTTCAATTTTGCGGAGTTGAAGTTGTTCCGGGACATTGGGATCGTCCGTCACGCGGAGCCGGACGGTTTACTGTTTTTTCACCCCGTATCGAACAGGATAAACTCAAAGGAATCCGTTTTGGTTTGGTCAATGAATCAACACGATTGCATCTCGGTACGGTGTTGGAATGGGAAACAGAATTAGCGGGTCAGGGATCGCATGCACTTTTGAAGTTGCCGGGAATGACGCCGACGATGGCGGATTCGATTCTTGACTGGATTGATGCGGATAAAACACATCGATCTTCCGGTGCGGAACTCGATTATTATGAACGAATCGGTGTTGCCTACCGTCCGCGTAACGCCCTTCCCGCAACTCTTGAAGAACTTCTCCTCGTCCGCGATGTAACACGCTCATTGCTTTTTGGAACTGATGAAAAATTTTTTTATGGAGCCGACATGAATGATCTTCAGCGGTTTCAGCCGGAAATTGATTGGCAAAACGATTTATTGTTTCAACCGCGTGAAGGAGTTGAAACAATAAACAGTATGGATTCGACAGAATTTTCCGAGACAAATATTCCCGCTTCTTTTTTCGATGATTTGACCGGAACCAATATAGAAACGGAAAATGGGACAGTGTTACCTTGGTGTTTTCTTCTGACGACATTGAGTGCTGAAAAACTGGTCGATCCAACCGGTAACGCTAAAATTTTTCTCAACGACAGCAATCTCGAATTTCTTGGAGAACAACTTCGTGGTAAACTCGATGAGGAATCCTGTCAATTTATTCTTGCATGGCGTAGGAATAACGGTTTGATTGATGATCCGGTGGATTTGTTGGATGCGGTCATTGAAGAAAAAGAAAACGAGAAGGAATTAAAAAGTAAGAGTCCGTTTTCGCTTGAAAATTCGGTTGGGGAGGAAAAATTTCTGACACTTCTTGATGTTGCTTCGGTGAGTTCGGAGATTGTTGTTTCGGGGCGAATCAATGTCAATGAAGCACCGCAAATTGTTCTTGAAACAGTTCCCGAATTGGATAAACAAACCGTTTTACAAATTGTGAATCGGCGTGGAGTGCCTGGTGAAAAGCGGCAGGGTAAATATCGGCATCTTATTTGGCTTCTTTCCGAAAAGATTGTGGACAAAGCGATGATGAAAAAATTATCAAAACGTCTAACAACCGGCGGCGATGTTTATCGTGCGCAAATTATTGGTTTTTTTGATGGACAGGGAACGGTCAATCGTGCGGAAGTGGTCATCGATGCCACCGTCAAACCGCCGCGCCCCGTCTTCACCAAAAACCTAAGCAGTTTATAGTTTATAGTAAACGTAATATATCAGTGGAATTTTTCGGAGATTGAAGTTTATTTTTGACCACCCCTGCCCCTCCGAAGGTGGGGAATCATTCCCCTCCTTCGGAGGGGCTAGGGGTGGTCATTCGGAGTAAACGACTGAATAGTTAAAAAAAAATATTTCACTGAGATATTACTAGTAAACATATTTTTGAAACGAAAACAGAAATTTCAAGTGCGGGGCGTATATTCCTTATCTCCTTTGAGTTCCTTATATTCCATTAACCATTTAACCAATTCAACTTAACCAATTCAACAATTATGAAACGATTTATTTTACTAACTTTAACGGTACTGTTTTTTACATTTTCGTCCGTTTATGCTGTGGAGAAATCAGTTGACAGTACCAATCCGTTGTCTTCCGCCAAACAACTGATCAATCAAGGGTTACATAAAGAGGCTCTTGATTTACTCCGATCTTGGATTCTTGATCCGAAAACGGCGGCAATGAAAATTCCCGATAAAGATCAGGCGGTTGTTTTCGCTTACCGGTCGTTACAAAAACTTGACCGTGTTTCCGAAACCGATGAATTTCTTGAAAAAACGGCGGAAATTCATAAAACGGATTGGGCAATGTTAAAAATAATTGCAGAAACTTATTGCAACAATATCATTCATGGCGGTTTTATCATTGACGGAAAATTTCAACGCGGACATCGCCGCGGGGGCGGCGGTCAATGGATTGATACAACAGAACGAGATCGGGTTCGTGCGTTGCAATTATTTGTTCAGGCGATACCGTTGGTTTTGAAAAATAATGATAAACAAAAAAACGGTATGTTTTTTCTTCAATTTGCCGATGCTGTAAAATTGTCTGCCGCATGGAAATTGCAAATGCTAACCGATTTGAATATCCTTCCTGATTATGAAGCGCAACGGTATTGGGGCGGCAATCAATTAGCCCCTGTCGATATTGACGGCAATCCTGTTTACTATTATGTTCCCGAATCATGGGAGACGGCGAAAAATGACGGTGAACGTTGGCGTTGGTTATTGGATCAGGCGGAAAAACAGTATCCTAAGTTGCGAAACGAAATTATTCGGCGGCGGGCAAAATTTAATCAATCGCAATTCGGGGAGCAGACATTGCGATCATTCGTTTTTATCCGTAACAGAACGGAAAAACCGGAAACAACATCAAGTATTTTGAATCTTGAAACGCTTGACGATAACGAAACAATCGCTCAACTGGCAAACGGAATTAAATGTTTCAAAATTCCTGATGAATTTAATTATATTGCGTTGTATAAAGAAATTCAAGACGCGGACTCGCTTGCGGAAATTTACAAAAACCGCCGTCAATTTCCCCGTGCCGCCGATTGTTACAAGAAATTGATACAAAAAAATGCTAATGCCGAAAGTAAAAAACACTGGCGGCAACAACTCGACCAGATCATCGGCAACTGGGGACGTATTGAACCCGCCGGATCGAAAGTTGCCGGTCTTCACGCCGAACTGCGTTATGTTTTTCGCAACGGTAAAAAGGTCAATCTTACGGCTTACGAAATTAACGTTAAAAAATTGATTGAGGATATTAAAGCGTATCTTCAATCGAAACCGCAAAATTTGGACGGGAATAAAATCCAAATTGATCAAATCGGTCGGCAATTGATTCAAAGTAACAATAAAGAAAACATTAAAGAAAAATATCTTGGTAAAGAGGTTGCGAAGTGGTCGGTGGAACTTCAACCTGCCGAAAAACATTTTAGTCGGGCAACAACAATTTCCGTACCAATTCAACAAGCCGGAGCCTATCTTGTCCGCGCCGAAATGGAAAACGGTAACGCTCAATCAGCGGTTCTTTGGCTGAATGATACCGCTATTGTTCAAAAAACGATGGAAAACGGTCAACTTTATTTTATTGCCGATGCCGAAACCGGCGAACCGATTGCCGATGCGGATATAAATTTTTTCGGTTACAAAATGGAATATCAATTGTCTCCGGCGAACAATAACCGTCAACGGCAGAATTCGCAACCGACATGGGCGTTTGAAAATATTACGAAAAAAACCGACAAAAACGGGTGTACTATTTTGGAACAAAAACAAAACGGTTTCACATGGCTTACGGAGGTAACCGCTCCCGACAAAAAACATGTTGCTCATCTCGGTTTCAATCATATTTGGTTTAATAATAATAGTTACGATTCTAAATATAATGCGGTCAAAGCGTTTGTCATTACAGATCGTCCCGTTTATCGCCCGAAGGAGACGGTTAAAATCAAAATATGGGTTGGAACGGCAAAATACGATTTACCGGATACAAACGAATGGGCGAATAAAACAATTCGCTACGAAATTTATAATCCGCGGCATGAAAAAATTGTCGAAAAAACGAACATTAAACTTGACTCTTACGGCGGAATGACGGCGGAATTGGAATTGCCGAAAGATGCAATGCTCGGAGTTTATTATATCAATACCGATTATTCCGGTAATGGAAATTTTCGTGTCGAAGAATATAAAAAACCGGAGTATGAAGTTACGGTTGATACACCCAAAGAACCGGTAAAACTCGGCGATAAAATTACCGCAACAATTCGTGCCGAATATTATTTCGGTTCGCCCGTAACAGACGCAACCGTAAAGTACAAAGTCTTGCGTGAAAAGGCAAACGATAATTGGTATCCGATACGTTATTGGGATTGGTTTTATGGTTGCGGATATTCGTGGTTTGCATATAATTCGCCTTGGCTTGACGGTTGGACTCGTTGGGGTTGTTCCAAACCGTTACCGCTTCAGTTTCCTCAGCATTGGGAACAACCGGAAGTGATCGCCGAACAAGAAGTTAACATCTCCGGCGACGGAACGGTAAAAGTTGTGATTGATACGGAAATTGCCAAAGAATTATTTCCGAACGATAATCAACAATACAAGATCACGGCGGAAGTGATCGACAAGTCGCGCCGAACAATTATCGGAACCGGCAATATTTTAGTAACGAAAGAACCGTTCAAAGTTTATGCGTGGACGGATCAGGGATTTTACCGACCAAACCAAAAAATTACCGCAAGTTTTCAATCTCGGCGTTTGGATGGAAAACCGGTCTCCGGTGAAGGAATTGTAAAATTGTACAAAATTAACTACAAAAACGACGGAACTAAAACAGTAATTCATGAAAATGAAACTCATACGGAATCGGTTACATTCAACGAAAACGGAACAGCGCAACTATTGCTCAACGCCGCCGAATCGGGACAATACCGAATTTCTTGTACATTAAATAATCAGGAAGGCGGTTACGTTTTTAATGTTTATGCACAAAATAATGAGACAAATAATCCGGTAAAAGATTCGTCGCCGCGTTCTGTTTCCGAATCGTTTAAGTACAACGCTCTCGAATTGATTCCCAACAAAGCGGAATTTGCGCCGGGTGAAAATGTTACGTTGAGAATCAATACGGAACGTGAAAATTCGTTTGTGATTCTGTTTATGAGAGCGGCTAATAATATCGTTCTCAAACCGCAACTGTTACGGCTGAATGGGAAATCGCACGAAATTTCAATTCCCGTTGAACTTCGGGATATGCCGAATTTCTTTGTTGAAGCCTTGACGGTTTCCGGCGGTGAAGTGATTAACGAAACAAAGGAAATTGTTGTTCCGCCGCAGAAAAAAATTCTGAATGTCGCCGTCAAACCGTCCGCTGAAATTTATAAACCAAATGGAAAAGCAACAGCGGAAATTATT
>JAIROD010000679.1 GCA_031257725.1 Planctomycetaceae bacterium
ACCAAAACTTCCTGACCAATACGCGGAATAAACATCGTACCAAAATTTGAACCAGCCCAACTTTGCGCAACACGAATCCAACAAGAAGAATTTTCGTCGCGTTTTCCTTCACGATCCCAATAAAATTGTACCTTAATTCGACCATATTCGTCGGTTTGAATTTCTTCACCCGATTTTCCAACAACCAACGCCGGAAGCAGTCCGTAAATTCGCGGCTTGGGTGTTTTCAAAACAGGAATAGGAGCAACTGTTGCCGGAATCGCTTCAATTTCGACACGATATTCTTCCTGCGATGCGGTTACGTTTGTTTTTGTAACTATCCATTCCGCATTGACATCGTTTCGCGGATGTCCTGTAATTTTGAACTTCGTACCGGGCGACAATCCCGAAGCCGCCGAAACAGCATGAAGCGTTACACTTTGAGCGGTTTCACTGTTGAGTCGAATTTGTGCAGCGTGTTCAACTTCAGATTTGGAAACAAAATGACCTGAATAATTGTAGCGATATTGTTCAAGATTTTTTTCTCCGTTGCTTGCTAAAAGTGATGTTGTAGGCGTTGTAAAATTGTAATCGTTCAACGAAACTTTGGTCGATGTTGTTTGTTTCCGAATAACAATATCGCCAATTTCAACTTTCGGAGTTTTCGATAAATTTTCAAACGCAAAAGGAAGTGTTTCCGCTTGCGGCGCAACAGTAAGAATATCCGGTTTATTGCCAAGAACCATTGTCGCATCGTTTTCGGTATGCGTGAAAAAATAAAAAATCCCCGCTTCTTCCAATAATCGTGAAACAAAATCAAAATCCGTTTCATTATACTGTACAACATATTCCAACTTTGGAAAATTCCCTGACGTTTTATTTGAAATGTTAATGTTTTCCTTTTGCAAAATACCAGTTACAATTTCAATAACATTTTTCTTCTGATAAACAGCGCAATTACTTTTAAGCGTGAGCAACCAAAGTTTTGGACGAATTTCAAGCGTGTATTCCGTACCGCGTTGCTTCGTTTTTCCCTGTTCTATTTGTGTTACAATTCCATGAACATAACGTTTCGACTTACCGTCAGGAAGATCAAACGCTAATGTTGCGGATTTACCGAGATTTTTTTGAGTATCAAATGATGCATCATTATTCACGGCATAAACTCTGTCTGAAAATAATCCCGAAATTAAATTCGTTTCGGAAATAGAATCAATCTCCAAAGTTTTATCGGAAGATACCGTTAATATAATCATTTTCTATTCTGCTAATGTTCTACTTGAGAGACACAAGGGACTGTAGGGACATGAGGGACAATAAGGTTTATAGTCATGTTTTTAAAATCGAATATTCAAGAGTAATGAGTATAAAACATATCAATAGCACCCTGTAATTGTATTCAAAATTATTATTGTTGATTATTGTTATTTGTTTAGATTCTTCCAGGGAGTGAAACAATCATTCGCATAAGAGATCCTTGACTGACATTTCCATAATAAAACAAGATGTTTTCAAAATCACTAATATTTGCTGTGACAATCTGATTACCATATAAAAAATCCAATAACAATGTTTCAGCGGCTGCGACACAATTAAATGAACCTATAGCATCCGAATCTTGTAGAGAGTATCTGTTAATACTATTTTCGTGATTGAATACCCAGTTTTGAAATCCATTCGCAATTCCTTGTCCGACTTGTATTTCGATACTGGCACAAGTTGGATCACCTGCCATCGCTAAATCGTTTTGCCAATGTCCAGCAACCTCACGTCCCCATGGTAAAATTGGTAAAGCCCAATGTGTAAGCATAGACATTGTTGCCACAAAACCATATGGGACAAATCCTCTAACAAAATTTATCTGCCCTTGTAACCGAGACATTACTGCGGTATGACCAGTAAACTGCTGCATCAGAGGGGATCGTTGAAGTCGTCCTGCTCCTGTTCCAATATTTCTAGGTCCCTCTACATAGACAGGGTGGGGATTATGAAACCAGAACAAATCACGCCAACCAGCCTGATGGCTTGATATCCCTACTAAACCAACTGTATTATCGTTTAGAATATTAGTGTTAAATGGAATAGCCATTTTGATTTTTCCTCTTGTTTAAAATTTATATTTATATTCGGCTACCGAATTTATTTTGTACATTGCAGGTTTCCCATTGTAATTCGCAATGTAAACCGTCACCGGCGTAAAAACGGACGATATTTAAAATTTCATTACGTTTTTTATTTGTGTGAGAACCTTTGATTCGGAGTACGAAGCCGACGGATTGGTTCCAAAATCTTCCGCCGAGCATGGCATTTTGACTGAGTTGGTGGTTTGCGCGTCCAAGTTTTGTCCGGTCACGCTCTTCAACCCCAAGCCAACGCCCTTGAAATTCTTCAACCTTTGCCGTAACTCCAAAACGTTCCGAAATAATTTTTTCCAACCCTAAAGCGGTTTTTCGTCTATTCGCGAACAATATTGCGTGCGGCAGGAATCTTGCGTGTTCGGGTTTGTGTAACCCGTTGGTCAATAATCCGGCAATGGCGTACAAATAATCCGCAAATTCTGTTTCCGCCGGATGAGTTTGTGAACCGCATCCGGGTTGCATCGGTTCCATCGCCCGATAAAAAAGCGAAATAAGCCGATGATTGAAAATGTCCAAAAAATCCCGAAATCCCGTGTCGCCCTGCTTAACACGGTCAAGAATCAACTCCGTAATCGGTACCGGCAACGGACCATGTAATCCCGCCAGACCAAGAAAATTAACACTTAAAATCGGTTTGCGGATTTTATTATCGTTTCTCTTATCATCTTCATGATCGCCTTCAACAAAACCGTTTTCAATAAAATTTTGTACATCACTTGCCGGAAACTGTTGCGAAATATGCGATGCAAACCGAAAACATTCTTTATCCGGCGAAACTGAGGCAATTTCACTTGGTGTTTCATTCGGCAATATTTTATTCGGTAACGTTCTATTTTGCAATAATTTTACCGACTGCCAAAAGTCAAACCGGTACGGTTCTTTGCGAAAACGTTCCATTAATGTCAACGGATATTCTTCTTCCACTTTAATTTTCTGTTTTTATTAAAAAAATGGACATTGGGGACGATAGAGGACATTGGGATGTGTGGTAATTTTGTTTACAATAATTTATTACAATTTTGTTCTGAATCCGAATTCCGGTTGCCATCGTTTTCGTATTTCACCGCTAAGTGTACTGCGCCATGTTAATTCGGTACACGTATTAATTTCAGTGTACAGCCGGAAAAATTCATTCATCACTTCCGCAAACAAATATGCGCTATTCCCTGTAAAACACGTATCATTCAATGTCAACTCAATTCCAAGTCCGCGAACAAAACCTCGCCATGGAACATGACCCATTCGCCGAATAATCGGTTCTGTCCGCATCTTTTGTAATCCCGGCAATAACCGTTGCGCAGCACTGTTTTCACGGGGAATGTAAAGCCGGAGTATTTCCCGTAACACATCCGCTCCGTCTTCGCCTTCCAATGAAAGATAATTGAGTGAAAGGTGTGAAATCAACATCCACAGTGATTCACCGTCCATTGGCGGCGTTTGCGATTCGGTCGGTTTAGTCAACAAAGTTATCGTTCGGCATGGTATTTCAATCCCGCTTTGTAATTTTGTTCCGATTTGTGCTTCTGATGCCAACGACCGGTTCGTACAAAGTATTCGTGCAAAAACTGTCCGTGATTGTATTCTACTCGTATTGAATTTCGAATCAACAAACCGAAGCCAAACATCAGTACCGGATATTCCTGCCGACGGTGTACGTTCCTGCATCCAATAGGATTGGGGCGATTGGTTCGTCAAATTTTCCGGTTCGGAAAAATTAGCGGAAAAAAAAGGTTCAACCGGTAACGTGTTACCATTTTCAGGATCAATCATCGAAACGGTTTTAATCGAATGTATTTCCGTACTTTTATTTCGTTTTGCATCCGGCAAAAGCCGGTATTCACTTTGCGTATCATCTAAATGAATCGGTTCCGATATTTTTTCAAACAAATTGACAATCGGTGTTACATAAAGATTGAACATTTCCGGCGAAACATTCAGTCCTCGCGGTTCCATTTCCAACGGAATCAATAAATCCAATTGCCGTAACGATGTATTTTGGGTCAACGCCGCAAGATGTTTTTTCAGGTCAATTGCCAATTCCAGAAACAAGAATCGTTCCGGAAACGAAAAATATTCCTGAAGCAATTGATATGAAGGCATTGCAAATTGTGTTTGCGGCAGGACAAATTCATCCGCCGTCAAACCTACCGGTCGAATCGCCTCTTTACCAAGTAAAACCGGTTCCGTTTTTTCCTGTGTTGAATCGGGATTGAAAAGTCCGATATCCATTCGTTGCAAAAGCAGCTTTTCGTACAAAGCAAACGTTTCAAACCGGTTACCATTCAAAAATATCCGTAAATTTTTGATGTTACATTGTTCAAGCGGAACCGTTTCGGAAACAAGCCGTAAACGCAATACCGATGCGGCATGGCGTGCAGCGCCGGTAAATCCGTAACGTCCGGCAGGTTGAAAATCGGCACGGGTAATATGAACCGGATAAAGTGTTACAGACCATGCGGTTTGCCATTTTAATATTATAGTATCATTTTCCGAAGTTTCGAGCGAAGAACATTCAAGATGCGTTTCCGGCGGAATCATAACACCGTCCGCCAATTCCGTCCGCTGAACATTGGGATGAAATTGCGCCATGCTAAGTGAAGGAACCGGAGCCGTGAAGTTCGGATAAATGGCTCCGAGCAAGGTTGTTGAAAGTTGCGGAATCCGTGCGTTAATCGAATATCGAATTCGACCGGTCAACCAGGCAAATGATTCAATCAATCGTTCGGTGAACGGGTCGGGAACAATATCCGTACCCAATTCAAGCCGACCGGCAATTCGTGGATGTTGCCGCGCAAATTCGATTCCCGATTTACGGAGATACGATAATTCGCTCTGGTAATATTCCCTGAGCCGTTGTTCATTGTCCTGACCGATCATAAACTAACACGGTATGTCCGCATGACAGTATTTACGCATGAAAATGTCCTTCGTCATCGCGCAACAAATCAAATGTTATAAAATCCACTTCGTCCTTGCCGTGAAGTTCCGCTTCGATCACAATACCGTAGCGGAAAATTTTCGACGCAATATCACGACCGGTTGCATCCGTCCGGTTTCGGAATCCGAACAACGGATTTACCGAATAGTTGTGTTCTGTACCCGCCCGATCACGAAGAATGTAAGCCGGTTCGGATCGGGAAATGTCAACGTAACGAATATGTACTCTCTTTAAACGCGGTTCAAATACTTCAAGTGTTCGAGTCATTTCATCAATGACTTTGGTAATGTCAGCCGATGTCGGCGTACCGTTTTCGGTAATATCAGGAAAACCATAATCCAACACGGAAAGACCGGAATCTCCCGTGTTGATCGAACTTTGCCGTGTATTGAGAAGCCACAACAAATCGCGTAATACCGATTGCCGGTAATCGTAATATTCATTCTCAGGTACACCGATCAAACAGTCTAAAAGCGGTAACGGCATCAATTTTCCTTAGGTCAGTTTTCCCGACGACAAATCGTAACTTGATGCCGCATTTCCGCCGGTACCGCCTTCTTGTTTTTGTTGTTTGTAGTCGAAGGCGATTTTCGAATAATTCATCGAAAAAGTTTCTCCGGGCAAATCACCGCCGCCGGAAATATTGTAATTGGAAATAACAACATTGTCCATTGTAATTTTCATGTATTCAATCATACTGCTTTTGTCATCGCTTCGGCAAAGCGTCAAAACAACATCTTTAATTGTTTTGCCTGCCCAAAGAGCCTGACAAATAGCCGGCGACGAAACATCATAACGTTTGGAAAACGAGATATCCGCACAATAAGGTCTTGCGACTGTCCCGCCGCCTTCCGAACTTCGTAACGCCGAAGTCGGTTGCGAAAAACCAAGAGAAAATGAGTAAATCTCAATTTGATCTTTAAATTTTTCAAGCGTACATTCGCCTTTAATCCCGTCAATTTTCAAAAACATACTTTGCATGGATTATTCCTCCCCAATATTTTAGTAAGTGGCGTATTGATAATTTTATGTATCGGTTATTTGGATTAAATTTGTATTTTAAGCAACCGGCGGCGGAAGTTCCGCAACAAGCCGGATACTAACGGTTAACTCTTCCAGTTGAAAGTGAGGTCGTAAAAAGACAACCGCTTTATACGC